>JBDSAQ010000181.1:0-4823 GCA_039922095.1 Ginsengibacter sp.
ACATCTAAACAAGGTATAATCCGTTTTGTAAGCAAATTTTATTTTTGAGAATTTATTATTGAAAGTTGAGACAAAGACATTTTTTCTTCATAAATAGCTTTGCCTATAATTACTCCTTTACAGCCAATAAGCTTTAATGCGATAACATCTTCAATTGAAGTAACACCACCGCTTGCTATAAAATTAATATCCGAAAATGCTGCAAGTATCTTTTTATAAAGATCAATAGAGGGGCCTTCCATCATCCCATCTTTTGAGATATCAGTACAAAAAATATTTTTAGCACCTGCTGCAACCATATTGCCAATAAACTCAAATATAGTAACACCTGCATCTTCAAGCCAGCCACTGATCTTTATGTTTTCATCTAATACATCAGCGCCAATTAGAATTTTATCAGTACCAAATTCCATTATCCATTCTTCTACAAGCGAGGGATTTTTAGCAGCTATGCTTCCCAATGTAACCATAGATGCTCCTGCATCAAATACATTACTTACATCATTAATATTTTTAATTCCCCCGCCAAAATCAATCCGCAAGCGGGTATGGCGAGAAATATTTTCAAGCACTTTTAAGTTTTTGATACTCCCGGTTTTGGCTCCATCAAGATCAACGATATGCAAACGCTGCAAACCACTTCTCTCAAACTGCCTGGCCATTTCTAACGGATCATCATGATAAACTTTCTGTTTAGAGTAATCTCCCTTGCTTAGTCTCACACACTTGCCATCAATTATATCTATAGCAGGAATTATAAAATCCCTATCCCTTAGCGGGGGATTTAGATTCGCTTTTTTTTGGTGTATGTTTTTATTATTCACTTTTAAGAGCAGGTAATCAAATTCCTTTAGGAGTTATGAGTTTAAATTCAAAAAATTTAATAAGATTCTCTCGCCAACCCCTGCAGATTTCTCAGCATGAAATTGAACACCATAAAAATTATCCTTTTGAATAACTGCGCTATATGGCACAATGTAATCAGTAGTGGCAACGGTTTCATTCCCAAGCTCTGCATAGTAGCTATGCACATAATATACAAAAGCATTTTGACTTAAGCCATCAAGCAAAGTAGATTTAAAATTGGAGATGGTGTTCCATCCCATTTGCGGAATTTTTAAATTATTATTTTCAGTACGAAAATTTTTTACTTCGAGATCAATAATCCCAAGGCACGTAGTATCACTTTCTTCAGAATGATTGCACAATAATTGCATTCCAACACAAATCCCCAAAACCGGTTTGGTGAGATTCTTAATTACTTTGTCCAGGTCTTTTTCCCTTAAACTTTGCATAGCAGCATTAGCATTGCCAACACCGGGAAAAATTACCTTGTCTGCGCTTTTAATCTCTGAATGATCATCAGTCACTACAGCATCATAGCCTAAACGTTTCAATGCATATTGAACACTTAAAACGTTTCCGGCATTGTATTTTATTATTGCTATCATAAACTCCCAAACCCCCTGAAGGGGGCTTAAAGAACTCCTTTAGTTGTTGGTAATGAATTATTATTTATATCTCTTTTTACTGCCATCTTAATTGCTTTCGCAAAGGCCTTAAAAATTGATTCTATTTTATGATGCTCGTTTGTTCCTTCTGCTTTTATATTAATATTACATTTGGCTGCATCGCTAAATGATTTAAAAAAGTGATGAAACATTTCTGTAGGCACGTCTCCAATTTTTTCCCTTTTAAAATCTGCTTCCCAAACTAACCAGCTTCTTCCGCCAAAATCTATAGCAACCTGTGCAAGGGAATCATCCATTGGAAGTAAAAAGCCATAACGCTCAATTCCCCTTTTATCTCCCAAAGCCTTTGCTATAGCCTCACCCAGCGCAATGCCAGTATCTTCAATGGTATGATGTTCATCTATATTAAGATCACCTTTGCAATTAATTTTCAGATCAATATTTCCATGTTTTGCAATTTGCTCAAGCATATGATCAAAAAAAGAAAGACCGGTTTTTATAATCCCTTCACCTGAACCATCAAGGTTTAATTCTATATCAATTTTTGTTTCATTGGTATTCCGGCTATGAGAAATCTGCCTTTTTGGTAACTTTAAGAACTCATAAATATCTATCCAGTTTTTAGTTTCTAAAACAATTACATCTTTTAATTCTTCTTCCCCATTATTAATTTCATCTGCACCTAACTCAGGATGATTTTTTAACCATAAACCTTTACACTTAAGGTTTTTAGCCAGTTGCATATCGGTTATCCTGTCGCCAATTACAAATGAATTTGCAATATCATAATTATCATTACCGAGATAGTTGGTAAACATGCCAGTGCCGGGCTTTCTTGTAGTTGCATGCTCTTTGGCATATGTTCTGTCAAAATGAATAGCGCTAAAATGAATGCCCTCATTTTCCAGGCTTTTCATGATAAAATTTTGAACGGGCCAAAAAGTATCTTCAGGGAAATCTGCAGTACCTAAGCCATCCTGGTTGCTCATCAGCACTAATTCATAATCACATTCATTAGCAATCCTTCGCATGTATTCAAACATGTGGGGATAAAATTCGAGCTTTAAAAATGAATCAATCTTGTAGGTTGGCGGAGCTTCTTTTATAAGCGTTCCATCTCTGTCAATAAATAATACTTTTTTCATTTATGTTTTTCCAGGTTTTTTAACCTGCTTTACTGAAACAGGTTTTGCAACTCCACGGGCTGCCTTTACTTCCAACGGAGTTACCGCAATTGCTTTGTTCCCAAAACTGTTTCGCACATAGGTTAACACATCTGCTATTTGCTGGTCTGACAATTGTGCCGCTAAGGGTGGCATAGGGTTGTGAAACTCATCCCCGTCAATCTCAATTTCACCCCCTTTTAAACCATTCAAAACAATTTTAATCAACGAACTTTTATTACCCAGAACCCATTTTGTTTTTACAAGCGTTGGGTTCATACGTTGAACGCCCTGCCCATCAGCCTGGTGACAGGCAATACAAATGGACTCGTAAACTTTTTTACCTCTTAGCATAGAAGCCTTAACAGGGGGCTGTGTTGTTAACCGGAATGAAGAGAGGATAACACAAAAGGTGATACTGATAATAATATTTTTTTTCATTTTAGGAACGGTTCAGTTGATAATGGCCTATGCAAAAAGTTAAAAAAAATGGCTATGGGTAGGTATAGAATACCTATTGGCCATTATAATTAATCCTCCATACTGTTCCATTATTATCGTCTGAAACATATAATGATCCATCCGGAGCCTGGGCTAAACCACACGGACGATATTGCGCCCTGTTGATGTTTGCTCCTGCAAAACCATTTGCAAATATTTCCCACGTACCTGATGGCATTCCGTTTTTAAATGGCAGAAATACTACAAAGTAACCTGCCTGTGGTTGCGGGCTGCGGTTCCATGAACCATGAAATGCAATGAATGCACCATTGCGGTATTTTTCAGGAAACTTTGTACCAGTATAAAATAGTAAGGCATTAGGCGCAAGATGGCCGGGAAACTGAAAAATAGATTTTTCTTTGCTGTCACAAGGTCCTGTTTTAACCCGATCCCCTCCATACTCAGGATTTAGAAGTTTTTGTTTTTTTCCATTATCAAAATAGCAATATGGAAATCCGCAATCAGCTCCTTTTTTTATGCGATACATTTCTTCAGCAGGGTTTTCTGCACCTTCTTTTTCGTTAAACATTTCAGGATAAAATTGAAATAGCATATCCCGTCCGTGTTGCATAAGGTAAAGTTCATTTACTTCATTATTCCATGCAAGCCCTACTACATTGCGCAAGCCAGTAGCATAGCGTACTCCCTGGGCATACGATTGATTTAACTGATCGGCCTTAAATTGCCATATACCTCCGGCACTATCCAACAGTGGACATGGATTGCGCCCCGGGGAGCCTTTTACCCTGTCTTCAACCTGACAGACATTCGCCGGCATGCCAATGTTTAGATAAATATTTCCTTCATTATCTAATGCAATAGATTTGGAGCTATGTTGTTTTTTATCCCATAACCCTGTAATAATTTTTTCAACAGAAGCTTCATCAACAACCCCGGTTGCTTCATTAAGCTTATACCGGAATACTTCTGAATCAGAGGATGCATACAGGTAACCATTTTTTATAGCGATCCCGGTACCTGTATAGTCGCCGAAACCCGTAACCTGATCAGCTGTTCCATCCCCGTTACTATCATGCAAACGATAAATTCCTTTCCCATCTTTTAATTTTTCGAGCTTTACAAATACATCACCATTCGCCGCAATTACAATATGACGGGCACGTCCCAGATCAGATACTATTTTTCCTGAGCTAAAGCCAGCGGGCAAAACAAGACCAGAATCAGCGCTTCTGTTAACCTTCATGGTCTTTGTGGAATCGTTACTAAAAACGGTAAATGTTATCGTTAGCGTACAACAAAAAAGAACTGTGAAAAATTTTAATTTATACATATAGTTATTGTTTTAAGAGTTTAAATTACTTATTTCTTTTGGGGCATTAATGTCAATTGAGAAATTTAGCTTTTCCATTTCTTAAGTTTTATTTTTTAAAATTGGTTTAAAATATTATGCTTTCTCTCCAAGATTTATCTATTTAAGTTACTTATATATTTATCAGAAGAATTAAGCTTATGAAAATAAATATAAGAGATAACCAAAATCACAAAGAAAACTAAGGGCATAAGTGACATGGGTTGCAACCCATCTACTGAAAGAAAACCGATCATAGCAGAGATGGAATCAATACCAAATCCAACATATGCCCATTCTTTCAAACGCTTGGGTAACATAGGCAAAATCAAGATCAACCCGCCAATAAATTTAGCAACTCCTAAGTAAATATGAAAC
>JBDSAQ010000182.1:0-3234 GCA_039922095.1 Ginsengibacter sp.
TTGCCTTCCATTTCTTTTGCATGGATAGTGGCATAAAATTGTTTGCCGGCATCCATTAATCTTGCAAGCACTTCATTCTTTTCTTTTGGTATATAGCCGACCTTGGTATTTTGGAACCATAAAGCAACGGCAAAATGGTCGAACTTATTGTCGCCTTCCCGCTTCATTTCTAACTGAACGGTTTCTTTTAATTCATCCTGCACTTTATCTAACTTCCTGAAAGAAGTACCTGCTGCCAGGCATTCCAACACCAATATTTCCCTGGCAAAAACATCCAAAGAAAAAGCGCCTTTGCTAAGTGCCGAAAGTAATCCCGGGTTAACTTTAATAAGGCTTTGTTCGTTATTCATAATACACTAATGATTTGCTGGTACTGCAGGGTTAATTCGCTTTCATATTGCTGCAATTTACCCAGCTCTTTTTTTAATTCTTCGGATTGAGCCGCCACCCATTCATCATCTTTTATTTGTACTTCAATGGTGAAAGGAAATTCGCTTCTTATCTGCAAATTTTGTTCATTCAACACCTTAATACCTTCTTTTAAGACTTCAATTTTTAAAGTAATTTCTTCATCAGTTAACTCTGCTATTTTATTTCCGACTGCAGTTAATTCTCTTTCATAAACCACCTGCATGGCCTTTAATTTTTCCAGGTCTCCCGTTTCATATGCGTCCTTTACCAGGTGCCATAGATTTTTCTGTTCTTCAGTTAAATGATCGTTCACATCAGGATGCAATTGCTTGGCTAACTGTTTATATAATTTTCGTAATTCAGCGCTGCGTTCGGGAGATTCTAGATGGCTCAGCAGGTTTTTTGAATTTTCTAATTTAGCCACTTCATTCATTATCCTGAATTCAGCTTCTGCAAGTTCGGCAGCTACCTGTAATTCAATTTCATTAATATCAATTGTTTTATTTTGATTGATTGCGGCACGTACCAATTCTATTTTTCTTTTCAATGCTTTTATGCGAAGCTGCAATTGCAATTTTTCTATTTGCAAATACCCTATACGGGTATTGTACAATGCTTCCAATTGAGGCTTACCCCATTGTAGCAAAACATCTTTATCATTTAGTAATGTGATGTATGCCGTTCTTAAAAGATCGTATTGCTCCTGGAGTTGTAGTGTTGATAGTGTATTCATTTTGCTGTTCACTGATTGCATGAGTAGTTATTTAAGTTAACGATTAAATTATCGGTTTGTTATGGTAAATGTAAGAGTTGGCTTTGCCACCTATTTACAATGAGGGGTTTTGATTTTTATTTTTGACCTGGTAGTTATTCGATTCAACCGTGAAGGAATTTAGCAGATCATTGATGGCTGTGTTTGTACTGGGTCCGTGGGACACGAACCGGGCGGCGGAAATGAAAAAACTTTTTTTGCATTGGTGCAGATTATAAATAAGATGTTGCAGGGAATTAGAAACAGGACGTTAGTAAAAACTAAAAGATAAATAGTTTTACTTTCGTTTGGCCAATGATTAACTCCTGTTAACTATTCTAAATCAGAATGAATAAATCCGGGTCGCTGATAGCTCAACTGTTTTCCATACGCAACCAGTATGGAAAAAATTTTTCAACTCGAAAATTGAATTTGCTGGATACGCTGGCCAGGGCACCAGTTAAAAGTAAAAAGGCATTGCAATCTTATAATGATACTTTGCTTTTCCTCATAGCCTATCCTGATAACCGGGCTGTTTATCGCTTGGCGAGCCAGTCACTGCATCAATTGCAATTGTATATTCAATCACATTCTGCTATAAAGGAAAGATTATATAATACCGGCATAACCAATACACTTGTTTGCGCAGCGTTCAGCTTTGAGATCGTAAAATGGCTGAGAAGTAAGCATCCAAAAGATATCCAGATATATTCCTTTGAATCCAATGACATACAAATTCGATCCATCCTGTCGGTTGTAATGCCCAAAGTGGAATCAGAAATATTACAGGACGCCAACGCCACGTGGAGATCATGGCTCAAACAAACATCGAAAAGAGAAGATGATATGCTGGACCGCCTCATTGCTGTTTTCGATGAAACGGATATGCGTCCGGAGACGCGGGATGAGTTTTGGAACGCTATTGGGATAAATGTAGAAATTAGTTTACCCTCACATCACGGTCTTCATGGGTCTTTAATTACTCCTTACTGCCATCGGTCGCTTATTAAAAAGAAATTCATTCAACAACAGCCGGATGTAAAACCAGCCACGGTTGATGTGGATGAAATAGAAGCTGAATATATTATTGAATGTAGCAGGATGATAATGGTGCGTCACCTTCGGGAAATTGATCCCATTACTTTTACTGCCCCCCGTCTTGTTTCTTATTACCGTTTGGACCGGGGAATTTCAGTAGCTCTGATGGGTATGGTTCCTGAACGCCGGCATCCCATTGACAGCTATATGGGATACGCAGTTTTTAAAAATGGGCTGCCTGTAGCGTATGGTGGATCGTGGATATTATTTGACAGCGGCCGTATCGGGCTCAACGTTTTTCCTGCTTACCGTGGTGGTGAATCACAATATATTTTTCAACAGGTATTAAAACTTCATAGCAAGATTTACCGGTTAAATCGTTTCAGTGTTGACCCCTACCAGATCGGAAAACAAAACAGCGATGGTATTCACTCAGGATCATTCTGGGTCTATTATCATGCAGGGTTTCGGCCTATCCGCGAACAACAACAACATCTTGCCGAAGCGGAAGCGTTGAAAATAAAAGCTATTAAGGGTTATAGGAGTGCCGGCTCTGTTTTAGCAAAGCTGGCTGAATCAAGGCTGGAACTAATATTACAAAAAAAACCAGTGAGATTCGATGCAACTGATGTGAGCCTGGCATATGCCAGGATACTGAAAGATCAATACAACAATAACCGCAAATTGGCTGAGGAACGTTCATTCACAAAACTGGCCAGGCTGCTGCAGTTAAAAAATTACCACGAAGAGAAACTGCAATTCATTTTGAAGAACTGGTGTGTTCTTCTCCTCAGCAATGAACAGGAATTGCGCCGAAACCCCGGGTTAAAAAAGAAACTGAAAAAGCTGGTTGAATTAAAAGCAGAGGGCGCTGAAGAAGATTATATAACCGAATTGCAGGCCGCCAGGGAATTGAGAAAATTCCTGGAGGGAATAGTTATTATTTGACCCGAAGATTTTTTGCCGGTGCAGGTATTCTCAAATATTTGTAAACTCATACCATCCATCGTGAGAGCCACCGTCTGTCCTCTGAC
>JBDSAQ010000183.1:0-3850 GCA_039922095.1 Ginsengibacter sp.
GTTAATTTATCTTTTAGTTTCTTCCTCGTGATAAGGTTCCATGCGCTTAAGATTACTGTAGTTGTGCCCATTCCTATGTTTATCATCGAAAGTGTTTTTCTGCTTTCATTTGTTGCATTTCCCGAAAGTGTAGTAGTATTTTTAGAAAAACTTGTAGCACCCAAAATAATTTGTCCTGCCCCGGAAAAAAGGCCAATCATTGGAACTGTACCTCTGCCAGTGCCTTTTACCATTTGAACTGTATTGATCGCATTTAATGAAAGATTAAGTCCTCCCAGGACAGAGGACGAAATTCCATAGGAAGAAGAGATATGATTATAAGTATATACCGGCACCGGGCCATAGGTTGGTTGTATCATAGCGCATTCTTCTTTAGTAAGGCCGCAGTGAGCTATCCAGGCATCTATAACATTATTATTCATTGTTAAGAGTTCATCGTATTTGTACCTGGCGTTTATTTGTTCTGCAGTTTTTCTACCTGCGGTCTTTTCAATCAAATATCCTACAGCACAAATCCGGTTTTCTTTATCAATAAAGCAAGGCACCCGTGTATTAGTGTAATCGTAATTTCGTGGAAAAATACCTGCTGTCCAATATGTGTGAAGCAGGCTGAGCAATTGAGAACGTTTTTGCTTTAGGTGAGATGATAAATTTGAGACATCTTTTTTTTGCAAAAGCGTCTCTATATATTCAAGATGGGTCTTGATTCGTAAATCTTCATCAGTATATTTATTTGGCTGCTGACCAAATTTATTTACAAAAGATACATCCCCGGTAATTGAGTTTATTGCCTGGTGTTTATCGGATTTATTAAAGCTGAATATTAAAGTCGAAATTATTAATACGGGTAAAAATGAAATTATTGTTCTCATATATAAGTTTTTTGGATTGAATTATCTTGTTTTAATTCTTCAATATTTTCCTGACAACCTTAATAAGAAGAACGTGGCATTAATAATTATTTTTTCTAAAAATATAGTGTGTTTGTAATCCTATGAAAGTAAAATGATGTGGATTATATCCATTGCGGTTAATTTTTGAAATGCTATAACTTACATAAGGCCCAACATGAAATGATCCTTTTCGCTTTGAGAACAATACCACGTCAATTGCTGTATTAAATGCAATCTGTGTTTTGTTTATTTGAGAACTATCATAATAATATAAACCTGAAACATTATTAGATTGTAAAGTAGTGCTTCTGACAAGCCGGGATATAGAAAACCCTATTTTCCCATATAAATGTGTTTTTTTTGAACTCATTATTGGAACCTTAATGCCTATGGGAACCTCCATAAAATGGTAAAAGGTATGATAGGTGTTGACATTGCTGTTTGACCGTGAATATGAAGCGCTATCTGCGCCTGCTTTAATTTTTGTGCTGAATAATTTATAATTTAAGCCAGTAGTAAATATTATTTTTGGCATTATATTTTTTTCAATTGAAAAGCCGGTAATAACTGCTCCTGATGATTTTATGAATGGGGTTAAGTAAAAATTATTAGCCAGATTATTAATCTGGGAGCCTGAAGAAGAGAATGCATCGGCAGCAATAAAGCTTTTTTGCCCACCCCCAAAAAGGGCATTTGAAGTACCTGACATGCCTGCTGAAAAAGACACTCCCCAATTCCATAAATATTTACTTTTTATCCTCTTATCCTTGTTATCAGTTCTTATTACCGTTTTATTTTTCTCTGTAGTATCTGTTCTCAAGCCAACTCCAGCCTCACTTGATAATGGATTTTGAAGGATGGTAGTATTGGATTTAACTTCATTGTAAGCCGTAGTTTTATCCGGACCGGGATATGTATTATCAATGTTTAGATTTTCATTTTTAAAATTGTTTTGAGGTGTAGCATATTCTTTTTCAGTAGAAGATGAAGGGTTTATAAAATCTTTATTTAACTGGGTACCTTTTTCATTTTTCAATTCATCCAATGTTTTTATTTTTTTATCTCTATGGCCCCCCCCAGTGGCAACCAAGATATAAGGTTCTTTATCCTTTGTAAGAGTTTGATTGATTTTTATCGAATCAAAATGAGTTTTTGTTTTTTCAATACTATTATTTCTATTATTAAGCTTTGTATCACTAAAGTTTTTTGTAAGCCCGCTTTTCTTTTGAGTTGTTGAGCCGCTTCTGTTTAAAAACACATACCCCCCATATAAAATGCCAATTATAACTACAGGGAAAAGAACTAATGGCCACCTTATGCGTTTTTCTTTTTTTATCCGGGCTTCAACGTTTTGCCATACAGTTTCAGAAGGATGCATTTTTAGTTCATCCATTTTTTGCTGCATTTGTTTTTCAAATTCATTTTTTTGCATAATGCTCTGATTTATCTTCCAGGGAAAATTTATCAATCCATTTAATTAGTAAAGCCCTCGCCCTGGCATATTGCGATCTGGAAGTACCGTCACTTATGCCCAGCATGGAAGCAATCTCAATATGGCTATAGCCTTCAATTGCGTGCAGATTGAAAATTATTTGAAAACCAGTAGGTAATTGTACTATTAACTCTGTTAATTCCTTTGTTTGCAGTGTTACTGCAGGATCCTCAGTAGATACGGGATGAAGTACTATGTTACCAAATGAAAGATCATTCTGATATTTCCTGTTTTTTTTAAGATAATTTAATGCAGTATTTACCATTACTCTTCTTATCCAGGCTCCGAGTTCTCCTTCATGTCTGTACTGATTCAGCCGGTTAAATACTTTTACAAACCCTTCCTGTAAAATATCTTCAGCATCCATAATGCTTTTCGTGTATCTAAAACACACACCAAGCATAGCAGGTGCAAAATGCTCATATAATTCCCGTTGTGCATCTGGTTTTAACTTTAAACAGTCTGCCACCAATTTATTATAATCCATATACTATATTGCAGATTTTTGCTGACAACAAAAATTTATAGATCGTTGCATTCAAATATCATTTTATTCAGAAAGCATTATAAAATAAGGTAATTTACTTTTATATTATAACCGCATTGTTAATGAAGAAGAGCTTAGCCGAAAAAGATTTACAATATATCTGGCACCCGTACACACACCAAAAAAATATGTTACCCCCTGTACCTGTTGTAAGAAGTAAAGGCACGCTTTTATTTGATGAAGATGGTAATGAATATATTGATGCTATAAGCAGTTGGTGGGTTAATTTACATGGACATGCGCATCCGTTTATCGCAAAAAAAATTTATAAGCAGGCTAAAACTCTTGGGCATATAATTTTTGCAGGATTTACTCATAAACCTGCTGTTAATCTTGCCAAAAAAATATTACACCTGCTTCCCGGAAATTTTGAAAAGATATTTTTTAGTGATAATGGGTCTACTGCAGTAGAGGTTGCTTTAAAAATGGCATTGCAGTTTTGGGCAAATGGAAATGAGAAAAGAAAAAAAGTTGTTGCCTTACATCATTCTTATCATGGGGATACATTTGGAGCAATGAGTGTAAGTGCCAGAAGTGTTTTTACAAAACCTTTTGATGATAAATTATTTGAAATAATTTTTGTTGATGCTCCCACGCATGAAAATCTCCCGCAATTAAAATCTGAGATTGAACAATTTAAGGATGAAATTGCCTGTTTTATTTATGAACCCTTATTACAAGGGGCAGGGGGAATGAAAATGTATGATCCGTATTGTTTGAATGATCTGCTTTCTTTTTTGCAAAAGAATAATATCATTTGTATTGCTGATGAGGTGCTCACCGGATTTTACAGAACAGGAAAAATGTTTGCGAGTGAATTTTTAAAGTTGCAGGCTGATATTATTTGTTTAAGCAAAGGCTTAACCGGTGGTACTATGGCTTTGGGTATAACTGCGTGTACTGCCAAAATTTATGACC
>JBDSAQ010000184.1:0-5282 GCA_039922095.1 Ginsengibacter sp.
GCAATTTATAAATGCAATAAAAAAAACTGTGCCTGATTATAACGTTGACTTATTAAATATTACTATCAGAAATGTAAAGAAGGATGATGATACATTTTTACGATATGCTAATGAAGAAGTATTTGGATTCGTAATGTTATTTAACCAGGCAAAAAACAACAAATCAGAAATAGAAATGAGGTCGCTAACTCAAAGATTAATCGATATAGCAATAACTTTTAACGGAACTTATTACTTGCCTTACCGCTTACATGCTACTAAAGAGCAGATGTATAAAGTATATCCTATGGCAAAACAGTTTTTTCTTTTGAAGAAAAAGTATGACCCGTTAGAAATATTTCAAAATAAATTTTATGAAGCGTATAAATAACAATACTTATTATGCCAATAGAATTTCTTTCTGCTTTTAAATTTATGGTAACTACTATCCGCTGACAGGCACTCTGTAAAAAAATATTATCAAATTAATGATCTAAGTGCTACTACCTTTACTTTAAAATACCAACAGAAAAATTTAATAAATCTGCGTAAGTACGTTATAACTTCAGATACTAAGCTTCAGCGTGCAAACAATACCTGGAAAGTTACCAACGTATCAGAGTACTTTATTGACCTTAAAGATGCTAATGCTGCAAGCAACGTAACTGTTCAATTGATGAAACATTAACCAATTAATTTGAACAATTTTCAACCATATTTTAATTCTTGACAAAGACTACGTTTTGCTCAGGCAACTTACTATTAATGAGGCCTTTTAGTTGTTGTGTAACAGTCACCTTTTAAATCTCCCACTCTTTCCATTCTTATTGGACCCTCTTAAATTTTTCTGGTATTGTATTTTTGCTTTTATATGGGTCAAAAAAAATTAATACGGTTTAATGAGATAAATTCTTTTCCGAATGTTTTACAATATCCCCTGGATATTAAGGGTAAATGGAAATATTTTTTTAAGAATAAAAATCCGCTGATCCTGGAACTGGCTTGCGGAAAGGGCGAGTACACCGTAGGGCTTGCGCTTATTTATCCTGCAAAAAATTATATTGGTGCAGATATAAAAGGAAATCGTTTATGGGTAGGTGCCAAAAATTGTCTTGATAAAAAAATTACTAATGCAGCATTTTTAAGAACACAGATAGAAAAAATAAACAATTATTTTGAGCCCGCAGAAGTAGATGAGATATGGATAACTTTCCCTGATCCTCAATTGCGAAAATCCAAAGCAAAGAAAAGATTAACGCATCCCAGGTTTTTAAGATTGTATCATCAAATTTTAAGACCTGGCGGTTTTATTCACTTAAAAACTGATTCACCCGATCTTTACCAATTCACCAAACTGGTTATTAATACTTATAAATTAAATATCGTTGAAGATAATCCGGATGTGTACTCCACTAAAAGCTTAACGCCGGAGTTAAACATTCACACACACTATGAGGGACTTAATATTGCCAAAAGTAACCGTATATTTTATTTATGTTTTACATTGCCAAGTGTGCTGGATGATAATGATGACAATTTTTATGAGCTGATTAAATGAATAATAAAAATTGATGAAAGCTGAATTAAAAGAAAAGGAAGATTTCTATTTTAATGAACAGGGATACATGGTGTTCACTGCTGCATACCTTTTAAAGAAAGGAGAGTGCTGTGGAAATGGCTGCAGGCATTGTCCTTATAATTATATAAATGTTGCAGAGCCATTCCGAAGCAAATTGTCAACGATCCATAAGCTTAATAATACTTAAATGAAAAGAGATAAATCTATATCAGAAAAACCACGAAGCATAAATAAAGAGCACAGTTTTTTTGAAAATGTTTATGAGGTAGTACGCCAGGTACCAAAGGGAAGAGTAACATCGTATGGCGCCATTGCAAATTATCTCGGTACTAAGCTTTCCGCCCGAATGGTTGGCTGGGCAATGAATTCAGCGCATTCTGTTTTTCCTGGAGTTCCTGCACACAGGGTGGTAAACAGGAATGGGATGATTACCGGCAAAGCTCATTTTGCTACACCAACACTTATGGAAGAACTTTTAAAAAAGGAAAAAATTAGTGTAAAAAATGATACTATAATAAACTTCAAAAACATATTTTGGGATCCGGCAAAAGAGCTGAGTATTGATTAAGGAAATTCAGGTTTATGTGCAGGGCTTTGTAAGATGGAAATGAAAACGTTGCCAACAGACAGTTATTGAATACATGAACTATCGCTCATTACACTCATGCCGCCTGCCATGTTAATTATTTTTGTAAATCCATTTTTACCAAGAATATAAGCGGCCTGCGGGCTTCTGTGGCTGTGAGAGCAATACACTATAATTTCCTTTTCTTTTAAGGAACTGATGGTTGAAAGCCGTGACTCTAATTCCTGTATGGGCAAATTAACTGCATTTTTTAAAGTCCCAAAATTGGGGTTAGCTTTTCCTTCAAACTCTTCTTTTGTACGAACATCTAATAAAACAACACCAGGATGTTCAATGATATAGTTGCAGATCTCTGAAGGTTGAATGGTCTTAAAAGTAATATTAGATTTTTTAACCAACTCCATCTGGCAGTGAGGGCATTTACCCGGCTCAGTATATTCCGCTTTATCGCAATCCTGGCCACAAGGTAAACACTGGTATTGTTCAGTTCGTGTTATTGCTGGTTGTTTATCCACCGCTAAAGAATTGCATTTTACCAAAAGTAACGCAATACAAGTTATCAGGATCACTGTGAAAAATGTTGTTTTAATTCTCATATTTTAAGGCATGAAGTTAATGTAAAACAATTTTAAATTGATAACAGGGAAGCTGTACAATTTAAAGAATGATTGCAGCAGCCTTATGATTACATGATTTGTTTTGGAATTCACTCTGTGTTTGGTAAGCCTTCCGGGCTTTGGAAAGTGAATTCATTATACCGTTACTGATAATAGTTATTCTTAGCTGATAGCTTTGAAGTCACTTAAGAATTGTTCTATTACTTCTCTTATTGCAGCCGAGGTAATAACTCTTGTGGCGGTTTTACGTGTTACAAAAGCATTACCCCCGATAGGAGAATGTTTATCCTTGTCTGTAATATCAATGCAATAAGTTTTTGAAATGTTCTTAAAATTAATTTTCATCTGGCAAAGGCCGTGTGCAGTTATTTTTCCAAATCCAATCAACCTGCTAGCGAGAGCCTGTAGCTCAACTTTCCGGGTGTCCCTTGCTGAAGTATCAATTTTAATTCCCGATTGTAAACTCCATTATAAAATTTGATGATTGCTTTGTGTACATTATCGTGTAACACAGCCGGAACTGAAAGCGATCGGCAGATAAGTATTAATATGAAATATGATTTATCTCACTAAAAGCATGAGAGTTGTTAGTGTTGTTTACGATCATTTTATTCTGTCTACTTTACTAAAATCACTTTTAATAATGGCACTCATGAGGCCGGTGGTATCCCAGTTACCGCGATGAAGGTTTACCTGGAAATCGCAGATATAAGATTGCAGGTTTTTTTGCTCATGATAACTAAGTGCTTTTATGGTGATCTCTGTGCCGGGGTTAAGTGTTTTACTCAGGTAACCTTTCATTGCCTCAGCTAATTTTAAATCGGTTTCAGGTATCTTCTTACGTTTACATCCTGCACCAAGCGCAAGAAAAAGAGTAAGAATAAAAAAATATTTCATATAATTTTTTATTATAAAAATAGTGAATTAGCGCAACCATTAATACAGCGGCTTCATTTAATATACAATAGAACAAGAACAGTTTAATTGCAGTGTTTATTGAAAACAACAGAAAACGATTACGCCCTGCACTGTGAACTAAATTTTACGCCGATTGCACTTTGCACAGGTATCGGCCAGCAAACCAGGGGAAGCTTATAGATTAGAGTGGCCTAATGTTTCATGCACAATACTTAATATAAAAAAGGGGATATAAGCCCTGCGGAACTATACTACGATAAGAATGATAATAATAAAAAACATTTCCTTAATAAAAAGTCTACCTTTCTCCTATCATTTTTTTAATCCTTCGATTTACCTGCTCCTTTAAAACGCTTCGAGAATCCTACCCGGTCACGTATTTTTTTTAACTAAAATAAACAATAATGAAAAAGATGTTTTTACTCCTTTTAGGAGCTGCGTTTTTTAGTGCCTGTAATAACGACACAAAATCAACAACAACAACAAATGAAGACTCCACGGCTGCACAAACTGCTGCAGCGCTGCCTTATGTGGCTTCTTATTCTTCGTCATTTAAAATGGGAAACGCTGATTACAGCGCCATGATAGTGCAGGGCAGCTGGAAAGACTGGGAAAAAAATACGATGGACAATATGAAAAGCTGGGTCGCTGATACTTGTGTAGTTTTTCAAAGTGATCATACAATGATAAGCGGAGTGGATAGCATTCAGGCCCATTGGAAAAGATTCCGTGCCGGCTACACATCAGTAATAGACACACTTAATGCGGTAGTACCTTTATACAGCACTGATAAAAATGAAAACTGGGTGCTGGTATGGGCAACCGAGATAAACACAGATGCAAAGGGTAAAGTAGATACCGTTGGCGTTATGGAAACATGGCGTATCAATAAAGATGGCAAGGCTGATCTGGTGTATCAATATGACCAGCATGCAAGAAAAAAATAATCATTTGAATTTAAATGATAGAACCTCTGCCTTAAAGGCGGAGGTTTTATTTTTATGGATAAACACACTGTTATTGAGCTTCTCTAAAATTAAGGAATGACTCTGTTTAAAGGGCATTCAGCAGTTTCTTTAATGAAATAGATTTAAGTTTTCCGTTTCAATATCCTTATCTGTTTCATTCCTTATCAATGCCAGGCAACATTTCTTTTAATACGCCAGGGTTTTATAATTTTTTTGTTTTAGGCTCTGCGCAACTTTGCGTTTCCTTTGCGACCTTTGCGATACTCCTTAAAAGTATTATTTAAAAGAAAATAAGATACAGATGTAAGAAGTGAAAGTTTTACATCACCAACAATATAAAACCGGCCCCCGTGCAACCGGCTAACAAGCGTTAGCAGTTCCCATATGATCGGATGTAGAAGGGCCTTATTAATAACATAAAAAAACAAAAATCCCCGCCCCTCTCCCTTGGAGAGGGATTAAGGGTGAGGTCATGAACTATCGCACAGAAAAAGACACCATGGGCACCGTACAAGTCCCTGCCGACGCCTACTACGGCGCACAAACCCAGCGCAGCATAGACAACTTTAAAATAGCCCAGGACATCAACCGCATGCCCAAAGAAATAGTAAAAGCATTTGCCTATCTAAAAAAAG
>JBDSAQ010000185.1:0-9017 GCA_039922095.1 Ginsengibacter sp.
ACCTTGTAATAAGTACGAACAATACCGGTACAACAAAAATGGCTAATGATGTAGCAGCAAACATTCCTCCAAACACTGTCCAGCCAATAGTTTTGCGAGACTCGGCTGCCGCACCGCTGGCAAAGGCCAATGGTAAGACGCCAAGAATGAATGCAAGCGAGGTCATAATGATGGGTCGCAAACGAAGACCGACTGCTGCTATAGTTGATTCTAAAAGATCCATTCCCCGATCTACCCGTTCTTTCGCATATTCAACAATCAGAATAGCATTTTTTGCTGCCAGACCAATAAGCGTTATTAAGCCTATCTGGGCATATATATTATTGGTAAGAGCAGGCAAAAAAGTAAGAGTAAGAATAGACCCAAATACACCAATAGGCACCGCAAACAATACGGAAAAAGGTACAGACCAGCTTTCGTAAAGCGCAGCAAGAAAAAGGAATACAAATAATATTGATATTGCAAATATGGTAGTAGTACTGCTACCTGATTTTATTTCTTCATTGCTCATACCAGAAAATTCGTAACCATAGCCTGCAGGCAGATTTTTGGCTGCGGATTCTCTTAAAGCAGTAATGGCGTCTCCACTGCTAAAGCCGGGTTTGGGAGTGCCATTAATTTCAATTGACCTGTAAATATTATAGTGAGAGATAAGTGTGGGGTTCTCTGTTAACCTGCTTGTTATTAATGAACCCAGCGGTACCATGTTTCCCTGGCTATTACGTACATAGTATGCTCCAAGATTGCTAAGTGATGACCGGTAAGTACTGTCAGCCTGTGCCATTACTCTAAAGTTTCTTCCATACAAATTGAAATCATTTACATAACTGCTGCCTAAAAAAGAAGACATCGTTGTATACACATCTGATAAGGAAACACCAAGCTGTTTGGCCTTGTCGCGGTCAACATCTACCTGGTAACCGGGAGTATGGGAACTGAAAAAAGTGTATGCCGCTCCTATTTCCGGGCGCTGATTTACTGCGGCAAGAAAGTTTCGGGCCACCTTCTCAAACTGCTGAATACTATCGGTGCTGGTGGTTTGTTGCAACTCAAAAGTAAAACCCGAGGTTGCACCCAGGCCAGGTATAGCAGGTGGCGAAATAGCAAGTATCCTGGCTTCTTTTATTGATCCTGTTTTTTGTTGAATTTGCTTAATCACACTTTGTACATGATGCTCTTTACCTTTTCGATCGTCCCATGGTTTTAATAAAACAAACATGGTACCTACGTTGGATTTAGCGGAAAAGCTAATAATATTAAAGCCGGCCAATCCCCCAACTGTTCTTACTTCCGGTATAGATCTTACCCTGCTCATGATTTCTTTTAGCATAGCTATACTGCGATTCGTAGAAGTAGCTTCGGGTAATTCATAGGTAACATATAGTCTTCCTTCATCTTCCGTAGGGATAAATCCTGATGGCTTATTCTTAAAAAGAAAAAATAACCCTACAAATAACACTACCATCATTACCAGAACATAAGGTGTATGTTTAATCCACTTACCCACACCTCTTGTATAGGAAGCTGTAATTTTTTGGAACCTGCTATTAAAAGCAGCAAAGAATTTTTCCAGCCAATCCTTTTTAGCATATTCATCTTTAGAATGCCTGAGCATAATAGAACATAAGGCAGGCGTAAGAGACAAAGCTACAAATGCGGATATTATCACCGATACTGCAATAGTTATAGCAAACTGCTGATAAAGTCTTCCTACAATTCCGGGAACAAATCCTACAGGCACAAATACTGCGGCTAAAATTAAAGCTATGGCAATAACAGGTCCGGAGATATCTTTCATAGCCTTACGGGTAGCTTCCCTGGGAGATAGATTTTCGAAATCTATATTATGTTGAACCGCCTCAACTACTATAATGGCATCATCTACAACAATACCAATTGCCAGCACAAATGCGAACATGGTAAGTGTATTTATGGTAAACCCGAAGGGGATAAAAAATATAAAAGTACCAATAAGCGATACGGGTATAGCTAATACCGGGATAAGCGTTGCACGCCAGTTTTGTAAGAACAAATACACTACAAGAATTACTAAGACGAGTGCCGCCGATAATGTAAATACCACTTCCTTTATTGATGCTTTTACCACGGTAACCGTTTCAAGTGGTATTTCATAATCTATATCTTTTGGAAATGATTTCCTTAATTCCGTGAGTGCTTTGGTAATCCCGGTATAAGTATCCAGGGCATTAGCCCCGGGGGCCTGGTATAATAATAAAAATGCGCCAGGTTTGCCATTTACCAGGGCATTGGCGCCGTAATCGAACTTACCCAGTTCAACCCTTGCAATATCTTTCAGGTAAACTATGCTCCCTGTTGAAGGAATAGTACGTACAACAATATCCCTAAATTGATCTTCGGTACTTATACGGCTGTTAGTTAAAATACTATACTCAAAGCTTTGAAGTGCTGGTTGAGGGTTTCCACCGATTGTTCCGGCAGCTATTTGCAAGTTTTGTTCTGAGAGTACAGCAATAACATCTGATGGCGTAATATTCAAGGCCGCCATTTTCTCGGGGTTTAGCCATACACGCATACCAAAATCATCAGCCCTTGAAACTATATCGCCAACACCTTTTACCCTTTGCAGGGCATCTTTCATATAGATATTAACGTAGTTGCCAATAAACTTTGCGTCATGAGTTCCATTAGGCGAAAAAAAAGCCAGCGCCACCATTATAGCAGGGTTACGCTTACGAACAGTAATACCAAGCCTTTTAACTGCATCCGGTAATGCAGGCTGGGCAACACTTACACGGTTTTGAACATCAAGAGAAGCAATATTCACATCTGTACCCACATCAAATACTACACTGATGGTGCTCTGCCCACTGGAGGTACTCGTGCTTGACAAATAAGTCATGCCGGGTGTACCATTAACCTGGGTTTCAATAGGTGTTGTAGTTGTTTGTTCAACCGTTCTTGCATCTGCACCTGTGTAGTTTGCATTTATATTAACCGTTGGCGGAGTAATATCAGGATATTGCGCTATTGGCAAGCTATTCAAAGCTATAAGGCCTACCAGCACTATCACTATTGAAATAACAATTGCCGTAACCGGCCTTCTTATAAAAGTTTCTGCTATCATTAATACTTCGTTATAAAAACAATGTTAGTTTACGGTCATTGGTCAACAGTCATAGTCAGTAAGTCAACAGTCACTAGTCAGTAGACAGTAGGTCATTAGTCAGTGGTTAATAGTTTGAAAATTGACAACTGGCATTTTAACTATTGACTTTTGACAATTGGCTTTGAACCATTTCACTTCTTTATTTCTTCGATGCGTTGCCGGGAGGAGGTGGAGGAGCAGCGGTAACAACTGAGCCTTCCTTCAAATTTTGAACTCCTTCAACAGCGATCTTGTCTCCTTCCTTTAACCCGTCTTTAATAATTATATTAGCCCCAATCTGTTTGCCTAACTGTACTTTTCGTTGCGATACTTTATCACTATCTCCTGCTACGTACACAAAGAATTCCCCTAATTGTTCTGTAACTGCTTTGTAAGGAATAATTGTTGACTGAGCAGTAGCATTATTTTTAATTCTTATGGTGGCATTCATACCTGCTCTAAGCATTCCTTTATCATTCGGGAAAATTAATCTTGTTTTAATAGTACCCGTTTGAGGGTCAACGGCCCGGTCAATCAGACCTATACTACCCGGATAAGGATAAATATCACTGCCAAAAGCAATAGTAAAAATAGAATCAGAAGATTTATTATTTTGCTGCAGTTGTATGAACCTATAAATCTCTTTTTGATCAACAGCAAAATCAACAGCAATTGGATTGTCTGTAGAAATTGTATTTAAAACAGTTTGGCCTGCTACAACGGATGTGCCTTGCTTTACCTGGGATATTCCTACGGTACCGCTGAAGGGCGCATAAATCCTGCTGAACTTTACATTAGATTGAACACTTACCACATTAGCCCTGGCAGCGGCTAATTGTCTTTTTGCTACATCATATGCTGCATCTGCGTAATCAACCTGTTGCTTTGCTATGGCATCATGCTTATCTAATTCATGGTAACGGTCTGCATCTTTACTTGCTTTTGATAAGTTAGCTTCCTGCACTTGTAAATTAGCTACTGCCTGTTGGTAATTTGCATTGTACACCTGCGCATCAAGCGAATAAAGCAACTGGCCTTTTTTAACTTTATCCCCATCTTTAAAATGTATAGAGGTAACATAGCCTGTAACCTGTGCAGTAAGCTTTATTTCATTTAAAGCTGCAACAGTACCCGGGTATTCATCATAATAAACTGCATTTGTCGGGCTTACCGTTGCCAGTGTTACCTGCACTGCAGGCGGCGGCCCTTGTGCCGGTGGCTTTTTATCAGAGCAGGAATACAGCATTATTACGACTAAGAAAAAAGAAAATAAAAAAGGAAATTTCATGATAAAATTTTAATAGCTAATGTTTCCTAAAGATAGTTGCACATCAATTTTGGCGGAGAGCACCTGGTACAAAGCATTGTATAAGTTTAACTGTGCAGTGCGTAAATCTGTTTCAGAATTGATCACTTCTAAGTAAGTCTTTATTCCGGAGCGATACTGCAGTTGTATAACATCATACACTTCCTTTGCAAGGTTTACATTTTCCTGCTGACTTATATAATAGTAAAGATTGCTTTTATAGGATGCCAGTGCCTGCTCATATTCTGTATTTATATTATTTTCAAGATTGAGTATAGTGTTATTCACTTGCAGAAGTTGAAGCCGTGCCTGCTTTACTAATTGTACTCTTTTACCTCCCTGGAATATTGGGAATGAGAGAAGAACCCCTGCATAAGAATTAGGGAAACTTCTGTTGTATACTTTTGAAAAACTGTTATTCAGGTAATTTAAGTTGTAATTTCCAAATGCAGAAACCTCAGGCAAAAAACTCCATTGATTGTATTTTAGATTATACTGCTGAAGACTTTTTTGAGTTTGAAGCAATTTATATTCTATCCTGCTACTATAATTCACACTTTGAAGAGTATCTATATATATTTCGCTTTTCATTTGAGTTGTATCATACTGCAGCTCAAAATAAGCTCCGGAAGGATAACCCATTAATTGTTTGAGATAAGCATATTTTGCTTTCAGCGCTTCCTCATTATTCTTTTTTTGTGCCTTTGCATTGTTTAAAGAAATAGTTGCCCTTTTGTAATCTGTTTTATCTGTAATACCGCTCTGGTATTGATAAAATGCATCTTTAAGGCTAAGGTTTATACGGTTAATATCTTCTTCAATTATTTGTAACTGTTGCACAGTAAGTATCACATCATAAAAAGCTTTACTTACCAGGGCTGCAATATTTATTCTTTGCTGTGCAGTGTTTTGGCGGGTTTGTAACCTTACCTCCCGGGCCGTTCGGGATGCTAATAAAACATCCCTGTTAAATATGTTTTGGGTGGCGCCAAATTGCATCCCTGAGGTATTTTGCAAACCGGTTTTAAAATACTGCCCGTTAAAGTTAGCAGTAGGCAATTGAAAGTTATGTTGAAGATTGTAATTAAAATCAATCTGCGGATACCAGTCAGCGAGTTTACTTTTAATAATCGTTTCAGTTATTTCTTCATCAAGTGATGCATTTTTAAGTTCAGGATTTCGTTCAATGGCATAGCGTAGAACATTTTCCAATGTAGCGCTTTGTATCAGGCTATCATTAGTACGTTGCTGTGCCCAAAGTGAATACGGCCATAAAAAGATCAGCATCCATAACTTGCAGGGGGCAGAAATGCTGCCTGTCACTTTTAAAAGCGGATTAAATACAAAACTCATTTATCATTACCGTTATAACAGTATTTATCTAAAGTACCTGGGCTTTCTTAGAAAATAATTTCACAAATCATTCAGCACAATTTTCGTTTATAGGTATAATGTAAAATCTGTTGGTTATGCAGCAAAGATATGTAACGAAAATTTATTTTACTGACCATACCATTTTTTAAAATGCATGCAATGCAAACCTCAATCTTTATATAAATGAACCTAACGTTCTTCATACAATAAATTTTTCAAATAAAAGTTAATATTTAATGGAGATTTAATATTAGAGTAAATCTTGCTGTACGTTTAAACTTAAATAATAAAGCCACGTCTATTAGTCTGAAACCTCTTACCAATTTTTTACATGATTCATTCTAACCAACTTAAAAATCAGCACTTGCTCTGGCGTGCGGCCTTTGGGCCAATGGTAGAAAATGCGAACGAATTAAATAATACTTCTTCTCAGGATCTTTATCGGTTACTATTAAAGACATCATCTAAAACCCCGGAAAACTTTAATGTAGCATCTAATCTCTTTGATGGATTAGTAAAGGGTATCAAAGATGCAGTGCAACTTGAGAATCTTAGTAAAGAACAAAAACAGATGATCCGTAAACAATCAACGGATGATCTAAAAAACCTTAATCTCAGATGGCTGAAAGAAATGATAAACAGTGAAGCACAGTTAAGAGAAAAAACAAGTTTATTCTGGCATGGGCATTTCGCCTGCAGGGTTATCAATATTTATTTTCAACAACAATTACTTGATATCATTCGCAAAAATGCATTGGGCAATTTTGGAGACATGCTGCGTGAAGTGAGTAAGAGTCCGGCAATGTTATCTTTTCTTAATAACCAGCAAAATAAAAAGCAACATCCCAATGAAAACTTTGCCCGTGAAGTGATGGAATTATTTACAATGGGCAGGGGAAATTATTCAGAAACTGATATTAAAGAAGCAGCAAGAGCCTTTACCGGATGGGGCTTCAACATACATGGCGAATTTGTTGACCGGCCCTTTCAGCATGATAACAGCAGTAAAACTTTTCTTGGTAAAACAGGCAATTTTAACGGCGATGATATAATAGATATTTTATTGGAGCAAAAACAAACTGCAAAATTTATAACCAGTAAGATATATAGATATTTTGTAAATGAAGAGGCAGATATGGCAAGAGTTGAAATGCTCTCTGCCAGGTTTTATCAAAGCGGTTATAGTATAAAAAATCTTTTAGAAGATACCTATACAAGTGATTGGTTTTATGATAAAAAAAATATTGGCACTAAAATAAAATCTCCGGTTGAGTTATTGGTTGGCATTAGAAGGTTATTACCCATGGAAATTGAGAATGAACAAGCCCAGTTATTATTTCAGAGAGCTTTAGGCCAAATTCTTTTTTATCCGCCAAATGTAGCAGGGTGGCCTGGCGGGAAAAGTTGGATTGACAGCAGTTCTTTAATGTTTCGTTTAAGTATACCGCACCTGTTAACCAATGCAAGCGAATTTTTAATGAAACCGAAAGACGATGATGATACCATGATGGGGATGAAGTCTGCAGATGACAGCACGGTAAAGGGCAGGAAAATAAATACTAAAGTGGAATGGCATACGGTAATAAAGGTGTTTGAAAGTACATCAAAAATTAATCTGGCTGAAAGCATAGCCAGCCTTATGTTACAGACACAAAGCAAAGTAAGCATAAATATCCTGGACAAATACACTGATAAAGATTCAAGAGAGAATTACATTAAAACCACCATAGTTGAATTGATGAGCACACCGGAGTACCAGCTTTGTTAGGAAGTTGTCAGAGGTAAGGTGTCAGGTGTAAGTTCCGGGATAATAAGTAAGATGATGTGTTAGGTCAACAAATCATAGTTTTCATTCAATCATTAAAATCATAGTTAAAGACAATGCTTTTTAAACGCAAAGAATTTTTACAGATTGGTTCATTGGCTACTGCGTCTTTAATGATGCCTAAGTTTTTAAAAGCCTTTGAAGCCAAAAGCATGGTACCACCGGGTAATAAAGTAATAGTAGTAATTCAGCTCAGTGGCGGTAACGACGGGCTTAATACTGTTATCCCCGTAAGAAATGATATCTATTATAAAGAAAGGCCAAAGCTCGGAATTGCAAAGGAGCAATCCTTACTCCTCACAGAGGAAGTCGGATTAAATCCTGCCCTTATAGAGTTTAAAAATTTGTATGATGAAGGAAGCCTTGGAATTCTTAATAATGTCGGATATCCAAATCCTGACCGTTCACATTTCAGAAGCATGGATATATGGCAAAGTGGCGCAGATAGTAAAGATTATGTAAATACCGGATGGCTTGGCAGGTATTTGGATGCGCAATGCAGTGGCTGTAGTAAGCCAACACAAGCCCTTGAAGTTGATGATGTTTTAAGCCTTGCACTAAAGGGAGAAAACAATAAAGGCCTTGCTGTAAAAGATCCCAAAAAATTATTTAATTCAAGCCATTCAAAATATTTTAAAGATATAAATGCAGACCACCACACAGGAGAAGAAACTGTAGATTATTTATACAAAACCATGAGTGAAACATTAAGCAGTGCAGAGTATATTTTTGAACAAAGCAGGTTACATCCATCTTCCCAAACCTACCCTGTAACGCAATTAGGCAAAAATCTAAAAACAATTGCCTCATTAATTTTATCAGATATTAATACAAAAGTATATTATGTAAGCCTCGGAAGTTTTGATACCCATGTAAACCAGGAGAATCAGCAAAAACGCCTGTTCACAGAACTTGATGGAGCATTGACATCCTTTGTAAAAGACATGAAGGATAACAATCGTTTTGATGATGTGATGGTAATGACCTTTAGTGAATTTGGAAGAAGGGTTTCTCAAAATGCCAGTGGCGGCACTGATCATGGAACGGCTAACAATATGTTTTTTGTAAGCGGCGGGTTAAAGCAAAAAGGTTTATTAAATGCAATGCCCGATCTTGATGATTTAAATGAACGAGATTTAAAACACAAAATTGATTTTAAAAATGTGTATGCAACTGTTTTAAATAAATGGCTTGGTGCAGATGATAAAAAAATTCTGGGAAAGCAGTATGAGTATTTAAATTTTATTTGAGGAGTTTTAAAAAAGCCGTAGGAGTAACCACTGGTAATTGAATTTTTTTGAAATCAAAATGCTTGATATTTCTTGTAATATAAAAATGTAAAGAAGTATTTTTTAAAGCTGTAAAATATTGAACTGCATCTTCCA
>JBDSAQ010000186.1:0-4683 GCA_039922095.1 Ginsengibacter sp.
TTCGTGCAATTATAATAGAAAAACATGCGAAAGATATTTTCTTTACTTATCACTTACCACTTATCGCTTATCACTTTCTCCCAACCTCAAAAAACGTACACTTCCTCGGATATTTTATTGCAATTAAAAAAATTGAACATGTTTGGTTCTGTGCTGTATATCGGCGCACATCCTGATGATGAGAACAATGCATTGCTTCCATACCTGGCAAATGAAAAACTATATAGAACAGCTTATTTAAGCCTGACCCGTGGTGATGGTGGCCAAAACTTAATTGGTGATGAACAAGGTGTTGAATTAGGATTGATACGCACCCAGGAGTTATTGGCAGCAAGAAGAGTGGATGGGACTGAGCAATATTTTACAAGGGCATATGAATTTGGTTACAGCAAAAGTGGAGAAGAAGCTTTACGTATTTGGGACAAAGAAAAAATCTTAAGTGATATTGTGTGGGTAATAAGGCAATTTCAGCCTGATGTAATTATTAAAAGATTTCCATCGGATGGAAGGGGAGGACATGGTCATCATACAGCCTCGGCTATATTAGCTGATGAGGCTTTTATTGCCGCGGCAGATTCAAAAAGATTTACAGAACAATTTAAATATGGTGTAAAGCCATGGCAGGCCAAAAGAATTTTATGGAACGGTTTTAATTTTGGAAACAATAATACAACCAGTGAATATCAGTTGAAGATTGATATCGGCGGATATAATCCCCTACTCGGAAGGAGCTATGGGGAAATTGGAGCTATTGCAAGAACAATGCATAAGAGCCAGGGCGAAGGCCGGCCAGCAAGGAGAGGACAATTGTTTGAATATTTTACAACGACAGGTGGCAGTATAGCAACTAATGATTTAATGGATGGAATTGTTACTGACTGGAAAAGAGTAGCCGGAGGTTCTGCAATTCAATCAATAATAAATGGGATAACAAATAATTTTAAGGCAGATCAGCCAGAATTAGCAATACCTGGTCTTGTAAAATTATATCAGTCAATAAAAGCATTGCCCGAAGGTTATCTGCGTATAAAAAAATTAAATGAGGTGCAGCAATTAATTGAAGAGTGCAGTGGCTTATATTCAGAGGTAACTTCGCCTCAGCAAACTGTAGTGCAAGGGGATACATTAATGATAAGTTTATTGCTAAATAAAAGGAAAGAAGTAAATGCCACTTTAAAAAATATCAGGATAGAAAATTTTGATTCTTCCTTTTCATCTTCTCTTGCAACAAATCAAAACATGATCATTAATAAAACTTTGACTATTGCCAATGATAAAAAAATATCCCAGCCTTATTGGTTACAATACCCTTTAGTCGGCGGAACTTTTGAGGTAAGAGATCAAACACTTATAGGTAAGGCAGAAAATGATCCTTCATTTGAAGTAACTTTTTTGGTAAATATTAATGGTGAAGATTTTACTATTAAACGTCCTGTGCAATATCGTTTTGTTGATCCTGTTAAGGGTGAGATATATAAACCAATACCGGTGCTGCCAGTGGAAGAATTAAGTTTTACAAATGATAACTTTATTTCATTGAACGGGGCGCCTGTTGTAGCAAACACCAGCATTAAGTTAAATAAAAAAAGTAATATTATTTCAGCTGGCCCCACTTCAATGAGCGGAGACCAGGCAATTGCTTTTGACTATTCAAAAAAATGGAAGAGTACTGCAAATTCTTATTTTGTTCCGGTTACAAATGAGACCAACATTGCTGAAGAAATCAGGTTAAAAACTGCCGATGGTAAATACAATAGTTATACTAAAACAATTTCTTACGATCACATTCCCACAATAACTTATTTTCCTGAAGCCAAAGCCAATCTTGTAAAGCTTGACATTAAAATAGTTGGTAAAAAGATCGGGTATGTTGTTGGTGCAGGCGATAAGGTACCGCAGGCATTAGAAGCTATGGGATATGACGTGAGAATTTTATCTGAACCCGATCTCACTGATAATAATTTAAAACAGTTTGATGCAATTATTACAGGGGTAAGGGCTTATAATATTTATGAATACTTAAGTAATAAAAATGATGTTTTGATGCGGTATGTTGAAAATGGAGGCAATCTCATTGTTCAATATTTACGAAGTGGCCAGGTGGGAGGGAGGAGGATAAAGGTTGGTCCATACCCTTTTAGCATTGACGGAACAAGGGTAACAGAAGAGGATGCAAAGGTGAATTTTTTATTGCCTGATCACCCCGTATTAAACTATCCAAATAAAATAACAGAAAAAGATTTTGAAGGCTGGGTGCAGGAAAGAAGCACTTACCAGGCAATACAATTAGATAACCATTTTGAAACACCGTTAGGTATGAATGATAAAAATGACCAGCAGAGTAATGGTAGTTTGGCCATTGCAAAGTATGGGAAAGGGAATTTTGTATATGCCTCACTTGTATTCTTCAGACAATTACCTGCAGGTGTTCCGGGGGCTTACCGGTTAATGGCGAATTTGATTGCGAAGCCCCTCTAATCCGATAGCTATCGGATCTCCCCCAACGGGGGAGACTTGATAACGAACAAACCAAGTCACAGAATTGAAATAATTCAAATGCCGGATTTGAGAGTATCACTAAATGATAATTCTACTTATCCCTCTCCTTTGGAGAGGGAATAAGGGTGAGGTATGCAAAACGAAAAATCATATTGGAATAAATGGTACATAGCGGTGCTTGTATTTCTTGTGCTGCAGATTATATTTTACTCTTTTCTTACACTTTATTTCAAATAATAATATCTGTTGTGAAGCTTTGCTATAATTATAAATCTTCTAAACTCCTCTCTGGGGGATGGGGGCAGGGATTATGAGTGCTATTGATTGGATAATACTTGTTATTACTCTTACCGGCATTATTGTGTATGGTATTTATAAAAGCCGCACCACCAAAAACTTAGATGGATATTTTTTAAGTAACCGCTGTATGCCCTGGTACATTGTGTTGTTAAGCATAATGGGAACTCAGGCGAGCGCTATAACTTTCCTTAGTGCCCCTGGCCAGGCTTACTCCGATGGGATGCGTTTTGTACAATATTATTTTGGATTACCACTTGCCATGATCGTTATATGCGTGGTGTTTGTGCCTGTTTTCAGAAGCCTCAAAGTGTATACAGCCTATGAATTTCTGGAAGAACGCTTTGATCTGAAAACAAGAACCTTTACTTCCTTTTTATTCCAGGTATCACGGGGGCTTTCAACAGGGATAAGCATTTATGCACCATCTCTTATTTTAAGTTCGTTACTTGAATGGAACATTTACCGCACCAATATTATTATGGGTGGATTGCTCATTATTTATACAATGATAGGAGGCGCTAAAGCAGTGGCTTATACCCAAAAGCTGCAATTGGTAATTATTATTGCAGGGATGGTGGTAGCAGGTTATATGTTAGTCCATTTATTGCCTGCTGGTATTGGATTTACAGATGCATTAAACTTAGGTGGTAAAAGCGGGAAAATAAATGTGATAACCACAGGAATAAGCAATAACGGTTTTGACTGGAAAGATAAGTACAACATTTGGAGTGGTGTAATCGGAGGATTTTTTTTAGCCCTGTCTTATTTTGGGACAGACCAAAGCCAGGTGGGCAGGTATCTTACTGCAAAAGGTAATCGTGAAAGTAAAATAGGATTATTAATGAATGGGCTGGTAAAAGTGCCCATGCAATTTTTAATATTACTGATAGGAGTGCTGGTATTTTCATTTTATCAGTATAATAAAGCCCCGATTTATTTTAATGATGTACAGGCTGCACAAGCAAAACAAACTGGCTATAAAGATTCGCTCGTTTATTTAGAAAATCAATATGCGCTTTTAAATGTGAAAAGCGATGCAACAGAAATAACTGCGATAAAAGCGCAGTATAAAAATGTTTTAAAAATGGCTTTACCAAAAAATGAAGATGTAAATGATGCGAACTATATTTTTTTAAGATTCGTTATAGATTATTTGCCTAAGGGTATTATTGGCCTGCTGATAGCAGTTATTTTTTTAGCAGCGTGGGGGAGTATAGCCGCTGCATTAAACGCACTTGCATCATGTACTGTTGTGGATATTCATAAAAAATTTATTCATAAAGAACTTACTCCAAAAATGGATTACCGTATCTCTCAGATGTATACGTTGTTCTGGGGTATATTTTGTATTGCTGTGGCTCAGTTTGCAAGCAACCTCGGCAACAGTCTTATTGAAACTGTGAATATTTTAGGCTCATTATTTTATGGGGTAATACTGGGTATTTTCTTAATAGCTTTTTGGTTGAAAAAAATACACGGCAACGCAACTTTTTATGGTGCATTGCTGGCCGAAGTTCTCGTAATCTTAATATATAAATGGGATAAGGTTTCTTTCTTATGGCTGAATGTAATAGGTGCAGTTTTGGTTATTATAATCGCTATGGTACTGCAGTTGGTTTTACCGGCAAATCCTCCAAAACAAAAGCGCCTTCTGTAGTATAGAAGACGCTCTTGTTTTAATTACCCAAATATTATTTTAAACCCGCTATTAGTTTTTCATTCAGAGAAACATAGTCATCATTTTTTTGTTCCCTGGCAAGGTCCATAGATTTTTGAGCAACCTGTTTTGCCTCATCTTTTTTCCCCATTTTAACTAATGTGTTTGCTTTTTGATAATACATGTAATATGCTTTTGGATTTTGTTCAATAGCCTTATCAAACCAT
>JBDSAQ010000187.1:0-7128 GCA_039922095.1 Ginsengibacter sp.
CTCATCAACAAGTAAGCCTCTCACGTTTCGTATAAAAGCCTGTCGTAAAGCTCCTGCCATCTTAATGCCGGTTGTTCTGTAACCAGTAAACAGCTATCCGTTACAGCCTTCCTACCGGTACGGGGAAACCGATAGTTTTAACAACGAGTTAGTCCCTTTCGACATGTCGTCAATGATTCATTTGCATTCAGCTTCTTTACACTTACCTGATACCTTTTCAGATACCTTTTGCCTAAACGTTCAGCACCTTACCTTTTGAATAAAGCACCTTTAGGTGGTTTGCATACCTCGTCTGTACAACGTATGCGATAGACCTGCTATCATCTTTTATACAACATTGAAAAGAGCTATCAACTCTTTTCATTCGTGACACACACCCGATGGAACGTAAGAATAAACATTGCTGTAATGGTAACCACCAACATTATTACGCTGTATTTACTCTGCAGCAGGATGTATTTTTTTTCTGCAGAAAAACCTTCAACGCATAAAGAAGATTGTTTTGCAAAAAGATAATAGCACAAAACAAATTGCGCCAAAGAAACGAAGCCAATATTAAACACGTACATAAAAACCGGCAGCCCAAATCCATACTTTATATTTTCTGTGATGCCTGAAGCAGTAAAAGGAAAACATACAATAAAGAAAATAAAAATGAGATTGCGTGAGATCACTCCTGCATTGTAAGTACGCAGGTATTTGAAGATCCGAGATGCCTTGTCCACATGGTTCCGATAAAAATAAAACTCAGCATAAACGCCAGGAACCTGATGAACACAGGCTTGAAGGCTTTCCATATTTCTTCACTTGAAGCATTTCTTGAAATTTCAGGGAACTTAATTTCGATCACCAGCAATGTAATGGCAATTGCGAAAACAGCATCGCTGAATAATATCTTTCTTTCAAATTCAAATTCCTTTTTTAATTCGGCAACTTCATCAGGCATACCTAAAATTATTAAGCCAATGTAATAATTTATTTTTAGTGCCTAATTTATTTTTAGTGGAGATACAGCAATCGATATAAAACCAAAAAATAAATTAATAACATGAATAAAAAAATATAGGTAAACTAAAAGGAGATGTGCTTAAATTACCAAAAGCAGAGTAGTACGAAATATATGAAGCAATAAAATCAAAATTATTCGGAGAAGCGCAACAATCAGTCACGAAGGAACTGGCATTAATAAAGGAAAGATTAGCTGCTGTGATTACATGGATTATTACGGCTATCAAATAAAAGTAAGAAGCAAAATGTTACAATAATTGCTATTAACCTTTCGGGAAGTAAATTAAGTTTATGCTTTAACTCTATTCTAAAAAACAATGAATCCAAAATCTTTGCTCTTAATTCTAAATCCTGTTCACTCTGATCAAATTGAATTGATAAATCATCAATTGGATAATTTAAAATTCCAAGAAGAACAGGAAATTAGTATGTTTGAACATTGGAACTAATTATGAAGCTTCAAATCAATCACAAAAGCAAAGTACCTCTTCACTTCCAGGTAGAAGAATTGTTACGTAAAATGGTTGCTGCACCACAATTTAAAGACGGAGCTTTTTTCCCAAAAGAAGTTGAGTTGGCAAACAGGCTGGGGGTTTCCCGCAACACCATTCGCCAGGCGACCAATAAATTACAACACGAAGGATTGATAACAAGAAGAAAGGGCGTAGGAACAAAAGTTGCTGATAAAAAAACATTGACTACCGGCTTAGATCACTGGTACAGCTTTACCGAGGAAATGCGGGAGAAAGGAATTCATGTAACTAATTTTGAAGTTAAAATTGAATGGGTTATTTCGGATAAAAAATTGATGAACTTTTTCAACATTACGAAAAAGACGAAGGTTTTGAAATTGTCAAAATTAAAAGGAACTGCCGGTGATACAATTGTATATTTTGAAAGTTATTTTCATCCACGGATTGGAGTGAATGAAAAGGATGAATTTGATATTCCCCTATACAGAATGCTCGAGCGGAAATATGGTGTTGTAGTAATACGTTCTTCTGAAAATATAAGGGCAATGCTGGCAGGTGGTATTGGGAAGAAACTCAAAATAGCTGCTTCTCAACCCGTCCTTTTTAGAGAGAGATTTGTATATGCTACCGGCGACAGGCCTATAGAGTATAACCTGGGTTATTACAGGTCAGATAAATTTATTTATTCAATCGATATTATGAAATCATAATTTTTTCGGGCAGCACATGTTCATACATGCTAACAAATCTAGTCTATATAACCCTCTAACAATTTGGTAGTAACCAGAAGGGCAATTGATACTTGCCAATAATCTACATGTTTATTTACTTGTCCGACATTGAAGGCGGAGCATCGCCAGGACGGCTGCCCCATTGCTCATTGGGTTTATCTCCCATAATTAATATGAGCTTACCACCTTTAATTAATTCATCATGATAAAACCAGGGCTTGTCTAACTTTCTTCCATTTAAGTTTGCTGATTGTATATATTTATTTTTATCAGAAAAATTCTGCGCTTCTATAGTAAATATTTTGCCCGGATAAAAAGCAGGATCTAAATGAATCGTAATTTTTTTAAAAATCGGGCTGGTAATTTCGTAAAACGGTTTTACAGATGCTCCTCCATTTGTTTCAAATAAACCCATTGCACTCATTACAAACCAGGCGCCCATCTGTCCTTCATCTTCATCACCTAACCAAGCATTATATGGATCAGACCCATAGTACCTGTCCTGAATTTCCCGAACCCATTTTTGTGTAAGCCACGGTTTGCCGGAGTAATTAAATAAATAAGCCGCCTGCATATTTGGCTGGTTGCCATGATTAATATAATAGTCTTCCATCCTGTCGCCGGTTGCATTAAAATTATATTCTTTCGATTGCTCAAATCCATCATTCAGCCTCCGGTTAAATTCTTCTCTACCCATAAGTAAGATTAATCCATGAACATCATGCGGAACAAAAAAAGTATATTGCCAGGCATTGCCTTCAACATATCCGGGCGTGCTCATGGGATTAAAATTTTTTTCCCATGTGCCATCAACATGTTTTGGGCGCATGAATTTTGTTTCAGGATCAAAAATGTTTTGATAATTTCCCGCCCGTTTAATGAAGGTTTCATAATCGCCTTTTTTATCCAGCGCTTTTGCAAATTGGGATACGCACCAATCGTCATAAGCATACTCAAGCGTGTTGGAAGTTGCACCTGAATCTGCAGGCATATAACCTGATTTAATGTAAGCGTTCAGTTGTTCATTACCTGCAAAACCACCGCAGGGATGATTTATACCTTGCACAGTTTGTTGGTGAAGAATAGCGTCGTAAGCAACTTTTACATCATAGTTCCGGATACCTTTTTGATAGGCGCTCACAATGAGCGGTATCCCATGCGATGCTACCATTATTCCCGAATATTCTATTCCGGCTGCCCCTCTTGATAGCCATCCTGCATCTCTATACATTTGCAACTCCGACTTCACCCATTGATTGGCAATGTCAGGATTAACTAACGTCCATAACTGGTTAAGGTTCCAGAAAGTGTTCCAGTAAGCATCGCTTCCAAACATGGGCGATTTTGGATCGTCTAATTTTCTAAGGGTTTCGCAGGGGTCACGATACTCTCCATTTACATCGCTCCAGATAGTACGTGCACAATATGAACGATAAAGATTAGTGTAAATTTTTTTCTTGTTAATTTCAGTTCCGCCCTGCACTTCTATTTTATTTAATAATTTACTCCAAACAGCACGGGCATTTTTTCTAACTCCATCAAAATCCCATCCAAAAGGCTTTAGTTCTGTTTGCAAATTGAGCCTCGCATTTTCAATGCTCACCAATGATATGGCGGTTTGCAATAAAATTTTTTCTCCCTCTTTAGTTTCAAATCTCACGTAAGCTCCAACATCGCCTGTTCCTTTTATTTCTGAAACGTCCTTTTGCATATTTTTTTCTTCCCATCCGCCAAATACTTTAAAAGGCTTGTTGAACCGGGCCACAAAATGAACAGTATACTCATTAAACCGGGCACTTGCTTGCTTTGAATAGCCTTCAATTTCAGTGTCGCTTACCCTGGTTATTTTAGCCTCTAATACTTTAAATGGATATTCGGAAGGAAACAAAAGATTAAATAAAACATTACCTTCTTTTGTTTCCGGAAAAGTTAACCGGAAAAAGCCACAGCGGGTAGTGCTTGTCAATTCGGTTTTTATTTTATAATTCAATAGTTCCACCGCATAATAACCGGGGCTGGCTTGTTCTGTCCGTTTATCTATCCTGGAACGATGACCCGAGGTAACCCCAGTAGTGGTTGGAGCATCTGGTGGTGAAATAACCGGGTTGACAATTCCAACTGTAGGCATTACAGATAACCCCCCCATTGTCCATGAGTGAATATGGCTAAAACCAGCAATGCTCGAAATAGTATATTCATAGCCTGTCTTCCATCCGTTGCTTTGGTTGTCAGGACTTAGTTGCACCATGCCGAACGGCATACTGGACCCAGGATTAAGCATCCACCTTGATTCGGACGTTCCCATAAGAGGGTCCACATAATCTACTGGTTGCTTTTGCTGAGCCTTTATTAAGCAACAGTTAGTTGCAAATGTGATTACTAAAAGCAATTTCCTGGTTCGCGGAATCCAGCAATTTATTTTCATTATTCCTTATAGTTTAGTATTGTCCAAATGTATGAACATAATGTTTAATCTGCATTTATTTTTTATCTTTTTAAAAAACAGATTTTAAAAGCCCCGCATACTAAAATGAAATAAGATTTCGATCGATCTTAAAAAGATTTAACCCGGCAGAAACACGATTTCTACTCAATCATTGGCTCTTATTTGCCTGATGAAGCGGAGGCACTCGTCTGTTGGTTGAGAATAAGGGCAGGCCTGATCATTTCTAACTTAAATCTTTTCCTTAAAAAAATTATTACTTTTAATTTTATTTGTTCAAACATAGTTACAAACTTAGTGCGGTTAGCCGGTTGTTTTAAAGCATTTATCTTCAATAATTATTTTCATTAATAAAAAGAGAACATCGTTCACAAAATTAATTATGGCAGTTATAGCGATTGATATGGGTGGCACAAGAATTAAATTCGGCATTATTGGTGATGGCGGTAACATTATATCTCTTTCTACACTGGAGGCAACACCTAATGAAAGTATTGAGAAAAATTTAAGCAGTATAAGCCAAAACATTACTACGCTTCTTTCAGAAAAAAATATTTCACGAAGCCAGTTAAAAGCTATCGGAATTTCTGTGCCAGGTATTGTGAATGATAATAACCGAGTTGTGTCACGATACGTAAAATACACTGACGCAAATGACTTTGATTTTAATGTATGGGCAAAGAATGAGTGGGGCTTACCCATAGCGGTTGAAAACGACGCAAGAGCCGCTCTTATTGGTGAATGGAAATATGGGGCTGGTAAAGGCTACAATGATATTGCACAATTGACGCTTGGCACTGGCGTAGGAAGCGCTGTACTTTCTGAGGGAAGATTATATAAGGGCAGGCATTTTCTTGCGGGCAGCCTCACCGGTCATATTTCTATTAATTATGATGGTGATCCTTGTAACTGCGGCTTTTTCGGTTGCCTCGAAACCGAAGCTTCAACATGGGCCTTGCCTGGCATTGCGGCACGGCACGTATTATTTAATAAAAGCAGTTTATCCAAAATTGAAAAACCTGAATTCATTCATCTGTTTGAAGAGGCTGATAAAGGAGATGAACTCGCCAATATTCTGCTTCAGCGGTGTCTTAAAGCATGGGGTACTTGTGTAGTAAACATTGTTCATTCTCATGATCCTGAGTTAATAATTATTGGTGGTGGCATCATGAAACAGCAATCAAAAATTTTACCTTTTTTACAACAGATGACAGATGAGTACGCATGGCTTCCCGCAGGTACGATAAAAATTGTAGCAGCCCAACAAATTGTATACGCAGGTCTTTTGGGGATGGAATATCTGGCACATTCATTAATTAAATAGGCAACCTTGATACAATCGAATTATGATAAGTCGCCGTTCATTAAGGCAGAATCTGAAAACAAATCATGCGTTGCTGGATGGAATAATATTATTGATCATCTCAATGAAAAAATAGAGAGAATTAATAAAAAAAACATCGTTGTTGTAATTGAATGTTACCATGGAATAAATAATGATGAAGTTGAAGGACATTTAAAAAAAAATTTAGAGCATGATGTTTGGATAAATTCAAAAAGTTGTTTTAAAGATGAAGAGGAGATACGTAAAATGGTTCAGCCCGACGTAACAGACGACAGTGTGTTTGGGTACCTCACACGACTGAATATGATAAATTACCTGAACCCTAAAAAATTAGCGGACACAAAAAAACGTGTAGATAATTTAAGAAAAGGCGTAGTTATTATTTATGGTTCAGGTGCGGCCTGTATTGCTCCGGAGCATGATCTCCTGATATATGCAGACATGGCCCGTTGGGAAATTCAGTTACGCATGCGCAAAAATGAAATTGATAACCTGGGTATATGCAACAAACATGATTTCTTTTCGCAGCAATATAAACATGCATTTTTTGTTGACTGGAGGGTGTGCGATCGCTTAAAAAAGCAATTGTTGAACAAGTGGGATTATGTGCTTGATACCAATAAAAAATATGAACCGAAACTTATTGACGGAAAAGCAATTTTACAAGGATTGCAAATTGCATCTCAACAACCTTTTCGTGTTGTACCTTTTTTTGATCGTGGCCCATGGGGCGGCCAATGGCTGAAAGAAGTGTGTGATCTTGATCGCAATGAAATAAATTTTGCGTGGGGTTTTGATTGTGTGCCTGAAGAGAATAGTTTGTTGTTGGGATATGGTGATATTGTTGTTGAAGTTCCATCTGTCAATCTTGTTTTTTATAAACCAAATGAATTGCTCGGTGAAAAAGTGCATGCACGCTTTCGGGATGAATTTCCTATACGCTTCGATTTTCTTGATACAATGGATGGAGGAAATCTTAGCCTGCAGGTACATCCGCTTACAGAATATATACAGGAAAAATTCGGCATGCATTACACCCAGGATGAAAGTTATTACATGCTCGACGTAAAGGATAGCGCTTTTATTTATCTCGGTTTAAATGATAATGTTGATCCGCATGCCATGATA
>JBDSAQ010000188.1:0-2927 GCA_039922095.1 Ginsengibacter sp.
GAATTTTATTCTGGAATAGTTTTAATGAACTTAAGTTTAAGGTTTTAATAGGCTTTAGCCTACGTTCAAATGACTTTAGTCAATGCTTTCAACCTATGGGGTTTCTAACCCATAGTATTTTGAGTTTCTATTCGATAACAAAAACCATAGTCTATCAAAAAATCATTTAAATCATAGTTAAAGACTAACAACTAATGCCCAAACAATCTCAAACTAAAAAACTACAAGCTCTCGTTGGAATAATAATGGGGAGCGATAGCGACCTTGAAGTGATGAATGCTGCTGCAACCATTATGAAAGAATTTAATATTGAATTCGAGTTAACGATTGTATCTGCACATCGCACCCCAAAACGGATGGTTGAATATGCAACAACTGCAAAACAAAGAGGGCTGAAAATTATAATAGCAGGAGCAGGCGGAGCAGCACACTTACCCGGAATGATTGCATCTCTTACAACATTACCTGTTATTGGCGTGCCCATTAAATCCTCGAATTCTATTGATGGATGGGACTCGGTGCTTTCTATTTTACAAATGCCAAATGGGGTGCCTGTAGCAACTGTAGCATTAAATGCAGCAAAAAATGCAGGAATCCTTGCAGCTGAAATATTAGGAATTTATGATGAGACTCTTTCAGAAAAGCTGGCTGATTTTAAAAAAAATATGGAACAGGAAGTAATTGATAAAGCGGGAAAATTAAAACAAGATAATTTATAAAGCATTTAAGTTATAAAGCATTCTATTCCATCATAGCAAATCGAATTTTACAGGCAACTATTTTTTGTCCCATAGTTGAAGCATTGCTATCAAATCGCTGTATTCTTCTGCAAATGCACCGTCAAGCGTCCCGAACTTATTTTTAAATTCTTTGAAATATTGTCTTGCTTTTTTGTCGCCTGAAATTGTTGCAATGAAAAGTTTGTTTGCGATTTCCATTTTATTGTCATCAAGCCCGTACTTAGCGGTCTCATAAGTATTTAAAACGGCTTTAATTTCGTCATGATTATATTTCCTGATTTGCCTGTTAGCTATAAATTTTCTAACAACTTTTTGCCCTCTGAAATATATTTTCTCTGTTGCCCAAACAATCTCTTTATATTTAAAATTCTTTCCGGTCGGGAAGTTTTCAAGTTGGTCAACAATCAATGTGTCTTTATGAACTTTCAGTCGGCAGGTCAGCACGGCACTCCAAAAGTCAATTATTGTATCTTGTCCACAAACTGCAAGAATGAACTCTGAAAAAGTTGTCGGTTCACTGTCTGGATTTTTGTAACCACACAAAACGATTGTCTTACCGTTAGACAGATTGAAAGTTGTGTCAGCTTTTGTTCCAGCAAATTGTGTTTTCGGGCAGTGACATGAAACTTTTTTGGTCTGTCCATAATCAGTCGCCAAAGTCAAATAAGTTAATATGATAGTTATGCAGAATCGGGTCATTAATAGTTGCTTGGTATCTGCTTTATTTATGATTAACTTTCTTTAAAATGAATTCATGAACCCATTTGATTTTGGGCGAATGCTTTCAAAGATCATCTCATGAGTTATATTATAATGAGCTAACATTTGGGCTATGCTTATTTCTCTCTTCCGGTTACCTCACCTGCACTACCTTAGCTTAAGCTAAGAAATTAATTGTACTCCTTTTAATAAAGATTATTTAAAACTGCTCAAGCTTACTAAAGAAAAAATCACCTTCAATTATAGCATTTTCGTCGCTGTCACTTCCATGTACAGCATTTTCGCTTACGGAGGCTGCATATAATTTACGGATAGTGCCTTCTTCAGCATTAGCAGGATTTGTAGCTCCAATCAGTTTTCTGAAATCTTCCACCGCATTTTCTTTTTCTAAAATTAATGCTGTTATTGGCCCCCGGCTCATAAACTCAACCAGGCCATTATAAAAAGGGCGCTCTTTATGTACTTCGTAAAACTTCCCTGCTTTTTCTTTGGAGATGTGAGTCATTTTCAAAGCCGCAATTCTAAAGCCCGCTTTATTTATCATTTGTAATATTGCGCCGGTATTACCTTTTTCTGTGGCATCAGGCTTAATCATGGAAAATGTTCTATTGCTCATTATTTGTATTTTTTTGAGTGCAAAGCTAAGTTTAATCATAAAGCAATGGTGGCAGATAATAGTGATTTAATTTCTAATATTAGTTTAGTTAATCATTACTGCCTTGCTTATTGGTTGATTGACTAATAAAATTTACTTTTGCACCCTTTTATGAAGCCTGTTAGTGAATTATTTTCTTTATTGCCGCAACAAAAAAACACAGTTATTACTTTTCATCAGAAACCTGATGCAGATGCAATGGGATCGGCGCTGGGCCTGTATCATTTTTTAATGCAATTAGGTTATACTGTTTCAGTAATATCCCCAACCAACTGGGCTGGTTTTTTAAGCTGGATGCCTGGATGTAAAAAAGTATTGGATTACGAAATGCAAACGGCCAAAGCCATAGCAGCACTAGATACTGCAGAATGGCTTTTTTGCCTTGACTTTAATATCCTGGACAGAACAAGAAAGATGGCAGATAAGTTAGCGTCATTAACCTGCACAAAAATATTAATAGACCATCATCAGCAGCCTCAGGTTGAAGTGTTTGATTATGGTATTAGTGATGTAAATAAAAGCTCCACTTCAGAAATGGTGTATGATTTTATCATTGAAAGTGGTTATGCATCCAAAATAAATGAAAACATTGCAGAATGTCTTTACGCGGGGGTTATGACTGACACTGGTTCGTTTCGTTTTGCTTCCACCACTGCAAGTGTGCACACAATGGTTGCGGATTTAAAAACACGTGGCCTTAACCACAGCAAGGTGCATGAAAATTTATTTGACAATTTTCTGGAGAACCGCTTCCGTTTCTTTGGCCAGGTATTACTTAACAGGATGGAAATTTTTTACGAGTATAATACCGC
>JBDSAQ010000189.1:0-6585 GCA_039922095.1 Ginsengibacter sp.
CATCTTACTACCAAAATTATTTAGATACAAGTTTCATCACAATTCAGCAGTTGAGAAAGAATATTTTAAATAATTCCAAAACTCTTGTAGAAATATTTTCAGGAGACAGCGCAGTATATGTTTTAAGTATTGCACCGGGCAGTCAATCGTTATTAAAAATAAACAAGCAGTTGTATGACAGCTTAACTAATGTTTTCAATTTGCTTATCGCAAATCCAAATGAGCTTAATAAACATTTTAATGACTTTGTTAAAACAAGCCATGAATTATACAGTTTATTATTTCAAAACAAAGCACCTAAATATAGCAGTATAATTATTTCTCCTGACGGGGTAAGTTACCCGTTTGAAGCCCTTGTAATAAATACAAATGAGCAGCAACCTGATTATTTTCTTAATCATTATGCTGCAAGCTATACTTACTCTGTAAAGTATTTAACTAATAAGTTTGCAGCCAATACAAATTCGAGCAACAATGTTTTGGGTATAGCGCCTGTAAATTATAACAATCAAAATTTAGCTGACCTTGCAGGCAGTGATCTCTCGCTTAAAACCATCAATAATTATTTCACCAATACTACAAATTATGTTTTAGAAAAGGCTTCAAAAAATACTTTTATGAACACGTTTCCGCAGTATAATATTATTCAATTATACACACACGCAGCGGATAATAGCATAAACAATGAACCTGTAATTTATTTTGCTGATTCGGCTTTGTATTTATCTGACCTCATACCCAACAGGAAGCCGGTTACGCAATTAGTTGTATTATCTGCCTGCGAAACTGCCGGTGGAAGGCTATACCAGGGGGAGGGAATTTTTAGTTTCAACAGGGGTTTTGCAGCGCTGGGCATACCGGCTGCTGTCAGCAATTTATGGTCTGCAGATAATGAATCAACTTATCGCATTACTGAGTTTTTTTATAAATATCTGTCTAAAGGTTTACCCACGGATGTTGCTTTACAAAAAGCAAAACTTGAGTTTATAAATAATAGTTCCTCAAAGCAAAAAAAATTACCTTATTTCTGGGCAGGTGCTGTTTTAACAGGGAAGGTTGATACTCTTAAAGGCAGCGCTGATTTTCCATGGAATAAATTGATAGCCGGAGCTTTTTTATTAATAGGGATTAGTCTCCTTGGTAAGTTTTTCTTAAGAAAAAAACTGAGAGAATAAAATCAAGGCTTCTGAAGATAGATTAAAATAAAAGCAGTCGTTCTCTTTTATGAACGACTGCTTCAAAAATTTCATACTCTGCAAACTCTCCCTTCAGGGAGATTTAGAGGGTGCTCTAGCTGCAACCCATACTGTTTCCGCAATTCAAACATTTATAACAGGTGCCACTGCGGATGGTTATATGTCCGCACGTGTTACAGGCGGGTGCATCACTCTGCATATTTTTAGCAGCAGCATTTACAGCATCAAATCCATTATTTACTTTTTTTACGGTATCTGCCCGGTGTGCTTTTGCGCTCTGTGGTTGTACACTTCCATTAGAAGAGCCTCCTATTACCCGCACCTCACTTAGTTCATGTTTTCGTTCACCAATAGTAGGGGTTGATTCATCCCATTTTTCATTGCCAAGATTTTGTACTTCAGGTTTATCTAAAACATGTACAAGATCATTTCTTCCCAGGTATTCATAAGCAAGAGAACGGAACATAAAATCAATAATAGAAGTAGTTGTTTTTATATTTGGATGATCCACCATACCGGAAGGTTCGAAGCGGGTAAACACAAATTTTTCCACAAACTCTTCCAAAGGAACTCCATATTGTAAACCAATAGAGATAGCTATAGCAAAGCAGTTGAGCATGCTCCGCATGGTAGCGCCTTCTTTGGCCATATCAATAAATATTTCTCCAAGGGTACCATCATTATATTCCCCGGTTCTTAAAAACAAAGCCTGCCCATTGATCTTTGCTTTTTGGGTAAATCCTCTTCTCTTAGCCGGTAAAGCCCTGCGCTCTACAATCATTGCCAACTGGCGCTTTAAAGCTGTATCTGCGCTGCTCTGTACTCTCTTGTTTACTTCATCCAATAGTTCTTCAACAGTTAATTTGCCCATGTCAACTAATGAAGAAACTTGTGCCGCAGCTTCTGACATTTCTGGTTCAGCACTGCCGGCAAGTTTAATTTTTTTATCACTTTTATTGCTAAGTGGCTGAGATAATTTTGAACCGTCACGATATAAGGCACATGCCTTTAGCCCCAGTTGCCAGCTAAGCATATACGCTTCTGCAATCTCTTCAATGTTTGCCTCGTTTGGAAGATTAATAGTTTTGGAAATTGCACCGCTTATGAAAGGTTGGGCTGCGGCCATCATACGTATGTGTCCACTGTGGTGAATAAAGCGTTCACCCTTATGACCGCATTTATTGGCACAATCAAAAACCGGCAGGTGCTCCTTTTTTAAATACGGAGCGCCTTCAATGGTCATAGTTCCGCAAATGTATTCGTTGGCTTTTTCAATTTGCTCATCTGAAAAACCTAAAGCTTCAAGTAAATTCCATTCAAAATTATGATACTGTGCTGATGTAAAACCGAAGCGCTTCAGGCATTCTTCTCCCAGATTATAAACATTAAACACAAAGCCAATTTCAAAAGCCGAACCCAGGCATGCTTCCAACTTTCCTATCTCTTCTGCTGTAAAGCCCTTTTCAGCAAGTGTTTGATTATTTATAAAAGGAGATCCTTTTAAAGTAGCATGGCCTTTTGCATAGTTCACTATTTCTTCAATTTCCTTTTCACTATATTTTAAATTTCTTAAAGCCTGCGGTACACTTTGATTAATTATTTTAAAATATCCACCCCCGCTTAACTTTTTAAATTTCACTAAAGCAAAGTCAGGTTCAACCCCGGTGGTATCACAATCCATAACCAATCCAATGGTGCCCGTTGGTGCAATAACGGTAGTTTGCGCATTACGGTATCCATAAATTTCACCAAGCATTACTGCATCATCCCATGCCTTTGTAGCAGCCTTTAATAAATAATCAGGGCAATATTTTGCATCTATCCCTTTTGGTTTAATCTCAATTCCTTCATACGCATCAAGAGCATCATAGGCTGCTGCACGGTGATTACGCATCACTTTTAACATGTGCCTTTTGTTCTTATGATACTTATCAAAAGGGCCAAGATGCTGAGCCAGCTCAGCAGAAGTTTTATAAGAAATGCCAGTCATCATTGCAGTTATGGCGCCGGCAATTCCACGGGCTTCTTCACTATCATAAGGGATGCCGCTTACCATTAGCATACTGCCGAGGTTAGCATAACCTAAGCCTAAAGTTCTGTAGTCATAAGATAGTTGGGCTACTTCTTTGCTCGGAAACTGAGCCATTAAAACAGAAATTTCCAATTCTGTTGTCCATAGCCTTACAGTGTATTCAAAACCGGGTACATCAATAGTATTATCGGTTTCGTTAAAAAATTTACGCAGGTTAACTGACGCAAGGTTGCATGCAGTATTATCTAAAAACATATACTCACTGCATGGGTTAGATGCTCTGATTGCTCCACCCTCCGGGCATGTATGCCATTCGTTTATTGTAGTATTAAATTGAGTGCCCGGATCAGCACAACGCCATGCGGCATAGTTTATTTTATCCCAAAGATCCTGCGCCTTTACTTTTTTCATTGTATGGCCATCGCTTCTTGCTTTTAACTCCCAATCACCACCTGCTTCCAGGGTGTGAAAAAATTCATTTGGTATTCTTACAGAGTTATTGCTGTTTTGGCCGCTTACTGTTTTGTATGCTTCACCTTCATAATCGCTGGGATAACCGGCGTCAATTAGTGCAGCAACTTTTTTCTCTTCTTCAACTTTCCAGTTTACAAATGTTTCAATTTCAGGATGGTCAATATCAAGGCAAACCATTTTTGCAGCACGCCTTGTTGTACCACCGCTTTTAATTGCTCCTGCGGCCCTGTCGCCAATTTTTAAAAAGCTCATTAGCCCGCTGGAAGTACCGCCGCCGCTGAGCCTTTCGCCTTCGCCGCGTATGCTTGAATAGTTGGTTCCTACACCGCTCCCATATTTAAAAATTCTTGCCTCACGAACCCACAGATCCATAATACCACCATCATTAACAAGATCATCTTCCACACTTAAAATAAAACAGGCATGTGGCTGGGGGCGCTCATAAGCTGAAGTAGACTTTTTTAATTCACCATCTTTGGCATCTACATAATAATGCCCTTGTGGCTTGCCCTTTATACCATATACTTCAAACAAACCGGTGTTAAACCATTGCGGTGAGTTAGGAACGCATGACTGATTTAAAATACAATATACCAGCTCCTCATAAAAAACAATTGCATCTCTTTCTGAAGCAAAGTAATTATTTCTTTCGCCCCATACACGCCAGCAATGCGCCATACGGTGGGCAACCTGTTTAATGCTGGTCTCTCTGCCAATACTTCCGTCTGGGTGAGGTATGCCGGCTTTTCTAAAATATTTTTGGGCTAAGATATCAGTAGCGATCTGGCTCCATTGCTTTGGGACTTCTACATTATCCATTTGAAAAACTATCTCGCCTTTTGTATCTTTTATTAAAGATGTGCGGTAATCGTATTCAAACAAATCAAAAACGGAAATATCATCTTTAGTAAAGTGCCGGCTAAATTGCAGCCCTTTTTGAAGGTGCTTTATGTTAGACATAATTTTTTAAATATTTTTATAGCATTAAGAAATTGTTAAGGGGAGAACGAAAATATTTTTAATAAAGGAACATTCATAGGCAATAATATGCACACGGTGTGGAAAAGAAAGTGTGTATAAATTATAAGCCATGCCTGTATTGCGTTTAATAAATTTTGCACATAATGCACTGAAGATTTTTTGGAAAATCCATAAAATTTACTTTGTGTTTTCTTTTGCTGCTTATAAAATTAGCTCTCTATAGTTATTGAACATACTACCGGTGGTTTACTTTAATATCTTTAACGCAAAATTAAAATTTATGAGGGCTGTTATACAACGTGTAACACAGGCCAGTGTTGCTATTCAACAAAAAATAAAAAGCGAAATTAAAAGCGGGTTGGTTGTTTTTGTTGGTATAGAAGATGAAGATGCAATGCAGGATATTCAATGGCTTAGCAATAAGATCGTTAACCTCAGGATATTTGGTGATGAAAATAAAATACCTAATATTTCGGTAAAGGACATTGAGGGAGATATTTTAGTGGTCAGCCAGTTTACTTTGCATGCTTCAACAAAAAAGGGAAATCGTCCATCATATCTCAAAGCCAGCAAGGCTGAGATTGCCATACCGTTGTATGAGCAATTTATTATTCAGTTGGCAACTGATCTTGGTAAAATAGTTTTTACCGGCGAGTTTGGAGCTGATATGCAGGTTGCTTTAATTAATGATGGACCGGTGACGATAATTATTGATACGAAAAACAAAGAATAAAGAACACGAATTTTTAGGCACGAATTACACGAATTTTGGACTTTGATTATGAGTGAAATAATATTAAAAGAAGAGTCGTATAAAATTGTGGGCATTTGCATGGAGGTACATACAGAGTTGGGAATGGGCTTTAAAGAAATAGTTTATAAAGATGCAATAGAATATGAATTTGCTAAAAATAATATACCATTCAGACGGGAGAAAAAATATGAGATCACTTATAAAGGAATAATATTACCTCATAGTTATTCAGCAGATTTTATTGTTTATGAAGCTATCATTCTTGAAGTAAAAGCCACATCAATGATTGTAAATAGTTTCGTAAAACAGACAATCAATTACCTCAAAGCATCCGGCTTACAGTTAGGCATCATAGCAAATTTTGGTGAAAAGTCATTCACCTCAAAAAGAGTAGTTTTTTAGTAATTCGCAAATTCGTGTAATTCGTGCCTCAAAATTCGTGTTATAAAAAAAAATCGTGTTATGACTATAGAAGAAGCACAAACTAAAGTTGATGAATGGATAAAAACCATTGGTGTAAAATATTTCGGTGAGCTAACTAACCTGGGAATATTAATGGAAGAGGTTGGTGAGTTGTCAAGATTATTGGTACGCATTTATGGTGAGCAATCTTTTAAAGAATCAGATAAAAAAACAAAGCTGAGTGATGAAATGGCTGATGTCCTCTGGGTACTATTATGCCTTGCTAACCAAACAGGTGTTGATCTTACAGAAGCATTACAAAAGAATTTTGAGAAGAAGAGTTTGAGAGATGGGGAGAGGCATAAAGGGAATGAGAAGTTGAAATGAAGAACTATCGCCTCAGTATTCTTTCTCTCTTTAAATTTATATTTGCAGCCTTATGCAAGAACCAAATATTTTTCCGGCACTAATAGCACATTGTAAAGAATACGGCTACATTTTTCCTTCCAGCGAAATTTATGATGGATTGAGTGCTGTGTATGATTATGGGCAAAATGGAGCACAGCTTAAAAAGAACATTCGTGATTATTGGTGGAAGAGTATGACTCAATTGCAGGAGAATATTGTTGGTATTGATGCCGCAATTTTTATGCATCCCACAACATGGAAAGCAAGCGGCCATATTGATAGTTTTAATGACCCCATGATTGATAATAAGGACAGCAATAAAAGATACAGAGTTGATC
>JBDSAQ010000190.1:0-7905 GCA_039922095.1 Ginsengibacter sp.
TCATCTTTTTTTATGAATGGCAACAATTCATTAAGGCATACGTTTATTTTCGTAAACTTAATATCCTGCCATACTTTATCAAAGCATAACAATGAGAATTAAATTACCTTGTTTACTACTCTTCTGCTTTTTCTTGTTTGCTGTATCGTATTCACAAACTGTTACTAAAAAATTGATCGCTACTAAAATTACTTCGCCTGTTAAAATTGACGGGAATCTTAATGAACCTGTATGGAAAACCACAACGCCTGCAAAAGATTTCATTGAGTTCAGGCCAAATCCCGGCGCCAGGGAACTGGAGAGCAACAGAACTGAAATATTTATTTTGTATGATAATACTTCAATTTATATTGGGGGATATTGTTATGAAAAAACCGCTGATAGTATTTCCAAAGAATTAGTAGGCCGGGACAGAATAGGCAACAGTGATTTCTTAGGTGTTATTTTTGATACTTATTATGATAAAATAAATGCCTCCGGATTTTATGTAACGCCTTATGGTGAACAGTTTGATGCAAAATATTCAGGGCAGGGCAATGAGGATGAAACGTGGAATGCTGTATGGGATAGCGAAGCAAAAATACAAACTGATGGATGGACCTTTGAAATGAGAATTCCATATTCGGCATTGCGGTTTAGCAGTAAAGACAATCAAACATGGGGATTAAATATTACGAGACGTCGTCAAAAAACGTCGCAACAATATTTTTGGAATAATGTAGACCCTAACAAAAACGGGTTTATAAATCAGGAAGGCGAATGGACTGGTATCCAGAAAATCAGCTCTCCTTTGCGCCTTTCATTTTCTCCTTATTTCTCCACTTATATAAATCACTATCCGTATAAAACCACAGGGGTTAAAGACGTTACCTCATCAGTAAATGGGGGCATGGATGTTAAATATGGAATCAGCCAGAGCTTTACATTAGATATGACAGTGGTGCCCGATTTTGGGCAGGTTCAAAGCGATAACCAGGTTTTAAATCTTACGCCATTTGAAGTAAAATTTAATGAGAACCGGTCTTTTTTTACAGAGGGAACTGAATTGTTTAATAAAGGGAATTTATTTTATTCAAGGCGGGTTGGTGGTACTCCAATTCATTTTGGTGATGTAGGTTCTGGTATCAATTCTACTGAACACATTAAGAATAATCCTTCAGAAGCCAAGCTCATAAATGCCACCAAAATCTCCGGACGTACAAGTAAAAATTTAGGTATAGGATTTTTTAATGCCGTCACAAAACCAATGTATGCAACTGTAGAAGATGATCATGGGAATGCCAGAAAAATTATTACTAACCCGCTTACTAATTACAACATTTTTGTTTTAGATCAAAGTTTAAAGAATAATTCTTCAGTATCATTTATTAATACAAATGTTTTGCGGGAAGGGAAAGATTATGATGCCAATGTAACTGCGGCCTTATTTGATATAAACACTAAAAAAAATACTTATAACTGGAATGGGAAAGTAGCTGTAAGCAATCTGTCGAACGTTAATAATAAAACAGTTTTGGGATATTCGCATAGCGCTGGCTTTGGTAAAACAGGAGGTCGTTTTAATTTTATGCTTTCACAGGAATTAACTAACGATAAGTATGACCCTAACGATCTTGGAATTTTATTTAATAATAATTATATAGACCATTATTTATGGACGGGCTATAGATGGACAAAGCCGGGTAAATGGTATAACAATATTTATTTGAATCAGAATTTCAACTTAAGCCATCGCTATAAGTCTTCCGCTTACCAGAGTTTTAATTATAACGTAAATGTAAATGGCCAGTTAAAAAATCTTTGGTATGCTGGTTTATTTTTAGGGTATAATGCAACAGGTAATGATTTTTATGAGCCACGTGTTGCCGGACGGGTATTTAAAACCCCGCAGCGATTTAGAGTTAATCCATGGTTTAATACGAATCGGGCAAAAAAATATTCATTGTATGCAGATATGAGCATTGGATTTATAAATTTATTTAATGGTAAGAGCTATTATTTTAATGTAGATAACAAGTATCGTTTTAATGACAAGTTTTCTCTGACCCAAAGCCTGATTTTACAACCTTTTCATAACGATGCCGGGTATGCTGATATGAAAAATAATGATATTATTTTCTCCCGGAGAGACCGGAACACGATTGAGAATACACTTATAGCCAAATACAACTTTAATAAAAAAAATGGAATTACATTCAGAGCAAGGCACTATTGGAGCAAGGTAAAGATAAAAGAGTTTTATATTTTACAAACCGATGGATATCTGCAGAAAAATACCGGATATAATGGCAACGTAAATCAGAACTTTAATGCATTTAATATAGATATGGTTTATACCTGGCAATTCGGCCCGGGAAGCTTTATAAATATTGTATGGAAGGATGCGATTTATGAAGGGAACCAGGATATTATCAGCGACTATTTTAAGAATTTCAAAAACACTCTTTCTGCTTCTCAGAATAATAATCTTTCTTTAAAAATAATTTATTACCTGGATTATTTACAATTGAGAAAGAAGAAGTAAATAATCACGATCATAAATCTTACATAGCATAATGTTTTTAATTTTTTTTGACCTGAGGAATTTCAGATGAATATTCCGGCCTCATCTGGGGAAACAACAGCACATCCTGTATAGAATGTGAATTAGTAAGAAGCATACACAGTCTGTCAATACCAATGCCAATGCCGCTTGTAGGTGGCATACCATATTCCAGGGCCCTTAAAAAGTCATGATCAATGAACATTGCTTCATCATCGCCACGCTCCATTAATTTTACCTGCTCTTCAAAACGTTCCCTTTGTTCAATGGGATCATTTAATTCTGTATAGGCATTGGCAATTTCTTTCCCATTTATTAATAATTCAAAACGCTCTACCATACCTGGCTTGTTCCGGTGCTTTTTTGTAAGCGGGCTCATCTCAACCGGGTAATCAATTATAAAAGTTGGCTGAATAAAATGCTGTTCGCACTTCTCACTAAAAATTTCATCTACCAGTTTACCTTTACCCATCGTTTTATCTGCATGAATATGCAGCTGGCTGCAAACTCCTCTTAGCTGTTCTTCATCCATTGCTGAAATATCAAAACCAGTATGCTCTTTAACGGCATCATACATAGTTATACGTTTATAAGGAGCCTTAAAATCAATTTCATTTTCGCCACTCATAACTTTTGCAGAACCATTAGTGGCAAAGGCAGTTTTTTCCAATAGCAGTTCAGTAGCTTCCATCATCCATAAATAATCTTTATAAGCCACATAAAACTCAAGTATAGTAAATTCAGGATTATGCGTGCGGTCCATTCCTTCGTTTCTAAAATTCCGGCTGAATTCATATACCCAGTCAAAGCCTCCTACTATCAATCTTTTCAAATACAGCTCATTTGCAATGCGCAAATAAAAAGGGATATCCAACGCATTATGATGTGTTTTAAAAGGGCGTGCAGCAGCGCCTCCGGGTATACTCTGTAAAACGGGGGTATCTACTTCCAATGCACCACGCTCATTTAAAAATTCACGCATGGCATTGATCATTTTCGTTCTTTTGATAAATGTTTCTTTTACATGAGGGTTAACAATAAGATCAGCATAACGCTGCCGATAGCGAAATTCAGGATCAGTCACTTCGTCAAAAGTTTCTCCATCCTTTTCTTTTACTACAGGCAAGGGATGTAATGCTTTGGTAAGAATAGAAAACTCTTTTACATGTATAGATGTTTCACCTGTTTTGGTAGTAAACACATATCCCTTTACTCCTATGATATCCCCGATATCAATTAATTTTTTCCATACAATATCATAAAGCGTTTTATCTTCCCCCGGACATACGTCATCTTTACGAATGTAAATTTGAATTTTACCAGCATGATCCTGCAACACGGCAAAGCTTGCTTTACCCATATCACGTATGCTAAGTAAACGGCCGGCAAGGCATACATCGGCAAACCCGATAGCTATCGGATCATTTTTATTTTCTTCTGCTTTATAATTCTCTTTAATAAAAACAGAAGTTGTATTTACCGGGTATAATGCACCCGGATAAGCATCAATTCCTAAGCGGGTAAGCTCTGTTAATTTTTCCCTGCGGATGATCTCCTGCTCTGATAAATGCTGTGTACTCATTATGCGTTTTTCAATTTTGGCAAATATAGCTTTTGAGGTGGAGATGAGCAAAGTGTGAAAGGAGGCCTATTCCCAGATGTTGTTTAACTCAACATCAATAAGGCAATCATCTTCTAATATAAACAGGAAGGGCTGGCTACCCGGATAAGTTGTGAGCTCGTATTGATTATCGGTAAGGGTATTTATTTCTATAATTTTTCTCTCAATATCTATTATCAGAAAATATTTTATGCCCATTTTTTCGTAAAGAGAAAACTTTACATGCCGATCTTTGAATGCTGTTACAGGAGAAAGAATTTCTACAACTAATATGGCGGGAAAATCAAGAAACTTTTTTTCTATCTGTTTGCAGACTATAGAAACATCAGGTTGTAAAATTGTGTCTTCTGAAACTTTTACATCAATAAAATCATACACCTTAAAGTGTTTGCATTTATTTTTTTTAATTGCATTGATAAACTCATATATCAGGTTAGCGGAAACTAATTGATGAAGAGGGATTGGAGCAGGGCTCATTGCATAAGGAATTCCATCAATCAATTCCCATCTGCCCTCCCAGTTACAATAATCCTCGTAAGTATAATGTGGTAATATTTTTACTGCTGCATGCATATTTTATAAAGATAATTGATTTTTAAATTTCATTATACTAATATATGCATCGGTGTAATTCGGGGTTTGCTTATCAGCGCTTAATTAACCTGGTGAGAGTTTAAAAATTCCTCTGCAGCTTTTACACCATTCTCAAATAAATATTTTTTTTCTTCTTCACTAACCTTCCTCGGCTTTCCGAAAATATTTCCATAGCTGATATAAATTGTTCTTCCTTTTTCGTTTTTGAGGTTGATTGTTTTTCTACCGAGCGCTTCCTGGAGCAGGTTGTTTATAGCCATCAGGTAATTATTAAGTGAAGAGACAGGATAAGGTGCTATATCTGTAAACCCGTTTTCAAATTGTTGTATCTGCTCCTGCCGTTCAAGTTTTAGCCCAAGTGTTTGATAATTATAGTTAACCTCCTCACAAACAAAAGGATCATCACCATTTATGCAGGTATCAAATATATTTATCGGGTAATTATTCATCATGCCTCCGTCCACATACAGGTCATATTTAATTTTACTTTTTTTTACAGATACTTCATTCCACATACTATCAATAGCCACCGGTTTAAAATAGACAGGAATACAGCCACTGATATGCACGGCGGTTTTTATTTGCATTGCAGGGGTATTTATCCATGAAAAAATGATTAGCTTTTGCAGGGTAATGTTAGTACCTGTACAATAAACATCTTTAAATTTATTATTGTTAAGGTGGAGTTGATGCAGTTCAAAAAAAGTAGTATTAATATTCCCTGTTTTATTTTTTATAATTTGGCCCAGCCATCTTTCAAATTTATCTCCTTTAAAAATCCCGTATTCTTTTTTAATGCGCCTGATTTTTCCAAATATGTTTTTCCCGTCATTTAATTGCTGAACTTTTAATGTATAAATAATTGAATCAATTTCGTGACTGTTATATCCCAAACTAACCAACAGTGCAGTTATGGCTCCGGCAGAAGTGCCTGCAACTCTTTCAATATTTTTTACAATTCCCTTTTGTTCTAATACCTGCAGCGCCCCGGGATAAGCAAGACCTCTTATTCCGCCTCCTTCAAACACAAGGTTTTTGTATGAATAATTTTGTTGAGAAAAAACAAAGAATGGTAAGATCAGGAATAGAAATAACAGTGTTTTCATTAGTAAATCTTATGATGAAGTGGAAGCAGGATTATATAAGAAACTATGATCTGCTATTCAAAATCAACTCCCACCTTTCTTCCCAGTTGCAATAATCTTCATAGATAAATGGGTAATATCTTTATTGCAAACTCATTATCGTAAAGATAATTCTTTTGTTAGTTTAACCTGAAATGCCGATATGGGAGTTAGGCAATATTGCTTCTCTTAATAGAAAAATTACTTTCATCCTTAACAATAGTATTACTTAGTCTGCCCAACCCTTCAATCTCCATTTCAATAATATCTCCTTCCTGCAGCCATTGCTCATTATAATCAGGATCATTTACTTTTCCTGTGATATTTAATTCTAAAAAGCTACCGTTACCTGCAGCGCCACTTGTTATAATATCCCCCGGAAACAATTGTACTCCATACGAAGCCTGTTCAATGATCTCTGCAAAAGTCCAACTCATGTCTGCCAAATTTCCTTCGCTTACCTGGATTCCATTTACCCAACATTTCATTGGTAAATTATAGGAGTTACCAATATGATTGAGTTTACACTCAACTTTATATGGTTCCAGTTCATCCGGTGTAACCAACATAGGTCCAATAGGCGTTGCAAAGCCTTTACCTTGTTCGCAGAAGCTATTCAAAACTATTTCATCAGCTAAAAAATGCCTTGTGCATATATTATTCATGATCATATATCCTCCGATATATTCATCTGCTTCAGCACCTTTTATATTTTTGCCTGCCTTACAAATAACAATAGCAACCTGGAGTTCAAAGTCAAGTTTTTCCAAATGATCCGGCATGCAAACAACATCTCCTGAGCCCTGGAAACAATTATGATTTGCAAAATAAAAAACCGGGAATTGATCAAACCCTGGAAAAATTGCTGTTGTGTTTTTATAGCTTGCCTGAATATGCTGAAGAAAAGCACAGGCATTTCTGCTGCTGGTAGGGTGTGGTACCGGGGCTAAAACCTGCACTTCTCCATAATCAATGGCCTGTTGACGGGAGATATTCCCTTCTTCCAGTTTTTTATTTATAGCTGTGGTTATCGTATATACATCTTCCCAATAATTTAAAAACATACTCATGCTAACCGGTAAATCGGGGTGCATCAGATCCATATCGTACAATAAGCCATCCACTAAAACAGCGAGTTGATCCTGTTCATCTTTATAATAAGAAACTAATTTCATCGGTGTGTTTATAATGAAAGTTACAGGAATTAAATATTAAAACGTATAGCGGTATGTACGGTGAATTTTTTCCAGTTGCGCCCCGGTTGCCTCATGCAGGGCAATCATCTTTTTATTAAAATCCCCTACCCACGCAAGTTCTACCTCTTTTATGGTATTACGTGGCAATACTTCAATTTCCAGTTTTTTTATCATGCCACTTTCAATTCCTTTATTTTGAAACTTTTTTTTGCAGCCCATAACTATAAAGCGTATGCGTAAAATAGTAGTGGTTTTTTTGTACCATAAAAATTTAAGCTTGCTCCATAAATTTAATTTGCCATTTAAGGGCTTAAGAATTTGGTTGATATTTGGCAGTGCTAAAATAAAAGCTACAGGTTCATTATTATAGTACGTGAACCATATTATTTTTTCATCAACAATAGGCTTCATATCCCTGAAGGATTGCTTTATTGTATCTGGCTTAATGGGAGAAAAATTTTCAAACTCACTCCAGGCATCATTGTATATTTCCTGAAAATCGGCAGCAAACTTTTCAAACTGATCTTTTTCAAAATGCCTGAAAATATATTCCGGCTTATTCGCAATCCATTCTGCTATTTTATTAAAGCGTTCTGGAAATGGCTTGTCAAGATGAATAACGTTTGTAAACTGATCATACTGTTTTATGAAACCATAGTTTTCAAAAAGTTGCTGATAGTACGGAGGGTTATAATTCATACCCATACTGGGAGGAACAAAGCCTTCTACCAGAAGCCCCCAATATTTATCATTCTCACCTAAATTTATCGGACCTTCCACTGCCTTTGCATTATGCTGCTGCAGCCAAAACTTTGCAGCATCGAATAA
>JBDSAQ010000191.1:0-7411 GCA_039922095.1 Ginsengibacter sp.
GAAATTTCCAGGAGAAATTATTTGCAATGATTCGCCATTTACAGTCGTAAGGCTGCCCTTATTAAAATATTGAAATTGCCATATATACTGCAAAAGCCTCTCCTTCATTGAAAAGATTTAAGGGGGAAAAAATATTTTACATTTCATTCCTGGTCCGGATATAAAAATTAATTTTTTATCTTCTGTAGCTCAATAAGCACACGGCTTATAGGTAAGCCCATTACATTATAATAATCTCCAGTGATGCTTTTTATTCCTGTAACGCCAATCCATTCCTGAATTGCATAAGCTCCTGCTTTATCAAACGGTTTATAGTTATCAATATAATATTCCATCTGAAGATCAGTTAATTTATGAAATTCAACTTCAGTAATATCAGCAAAAGCTATTTCTGTATTGTTATATAAAATCACTACACCGGTAATTACTAAATGCTTATTGCCTGAAAGCTTTTGCAAAATTTTAAGAGCATCATTTTTATCCAAAGGTTTACCAATAATTTCGTTATCAAGTACCACAATGGTATCCGCAGATAATATAGGCAGAGATAGCGCTGCGAGGTCTGCACTTTCTTTAGATAAGATATGGCTTACAGCGCTCGCTTTATTTGCTGCTATATGCATTGCAATTCTTTCCGGGGTCATGCCAGCAGGATAGCTTTCATCAGTTTCCATACTTATTACTTCAAAAGGCACATTGGCCAACTGCAGTATTTGCCTGCGGCGTGGAGAGCGTGATGCCAGTATAATTTTTTGCATAAATCAGATTATACTATGTATAGATCCTGAAGAATAGCATTGATAAAATTCCTGTAAGCATTACAAATTTTACCAGGGAACTTAACTGGTGGTAATCAGCCTGTATTTTGGCCTTATATAAATTTTTAAGGATCAATAAAAGAGGAATAATAATGAACGATAAACTATAAATTGCTGAAAGCCACCACCCCAAATGGATAACATAAAACTGAAGGATACAAACTATACCTATCAATACCACCAGCCACACGCCGGTGAACACTTTAGCAACAGGCACTCCCCAAACAATGGGCATAGTTTTACAACCATATTTAAGATCACCATTTATATCTTCTATATCTTTAATTACCTCACGCACAAGCGAAATAACAAAAGCAAATCCTGCATATAAAAAAGTAAGTTTCATAAGCCTGGGATTAACATACTTATCTATGGAACTAATATCTGAATATTGGGTTTTATATTCAGCCATAGCAATTACAATTATTACCCATGACGTTAATAATGAAATTATTATATTCCCAATAAGCAATTGTTTTTTTAATGTAGTGGAATAAACCCACAAACCGGCAATAGCCAAGAGGTTAAAAAACGGTATATAAAAATTCCTGATCTTATATCCAACATACAAACTCAAAAAAAACCCGGTAAGCGAAAATAATATATGCAATAGAATACCCCATCTTCTTTTTATATATTTTCCAAAAATTACCTTTGAAGGTTTATTTACAAGATCTATGTTAAGATCAAAATAATCATTGATGATATAACCTGCGGCTGCAATGCAAACTGAAGCAATTAGAAGAAGGGAAAAATACCATGTTGGAAAATTGTGCGCTTCAGCAAAATACCTTTTTGAGAATACAAAAGGAATAATAAAGTAGTAAAATAAAATTTGTGTAAGAGAAATAAAAACAAGGTTCAACCACCTGACCAATCTAAAAAAAGCAAAAAACAAATTCATAGATCAGTTTGAATTAATAAAAAAATTGAGGTTGTCTTAAACTGCAGGAGGTTCAATATCAAGGTCCCAGTTTCCATTGAGCTTTAAAACTTTTTCAATTACATCTCTTGCACATCCCTCGCCTCCTTTATATGCAGAGATATATTTTGATAAGCGCTTTATTTCAACTACAGCGTCAGCCGGGCAGCAGGCCAGTGCAGCTAATTCCATACATTTATAATCAGGTATATCGTCGCCCATGAAAAGTATTTCATTCCATGATAAATTATTCCTGCGCACATAATCTCTCAGTAACTCCTGCTTATTTTCTACCTGCATAAAAACATCCGTTATTTTTAATTTATATAGCCTCTCTTTTAATGCTTCAGAATTTCCCCCGGAAACTACAGCAATCCTATATCCTTTTTTAATTGCGAGTTGTAATGCATAGCCATCTTTAATATTCATCTGCCGGGCCATTTCACCATCTTTTAATATTAGCAACTTACCATCAGTAAGTACTCCATCAATATCAAACACAAACGTTTTAATCAATTTAAACCGGTAAAGAATATTCATGATTATCTAAGTAGAATATGGAATTTTAATTATTGATATCAGATTAAAACCATTTGCCCTCTTTCTTGTTTCCTTTGTAAAATGTAAAATGTAAAAAGTAAAAACGCATCTTTTTTGATTTGCCGGATCAAAATTAATCTTTCGGTTACAAAGAGGCAGTTGTTTATTCAACAAAAAAAATCAGGCTACTTTACCTGGTGAAGCTTTAAAATACTTTCAGAAAGTTTTAGATAAATGTATTTTAGATCAGGATCAGCAGATAGCATTTTTAAATGTTTGCCTAATGTATAAAGGTCCTGCCTTATGGCGGGGCCGGTCTGTATTTCTTTAGGGGGATAATTTTTTATTCTCTTTGTTGTTTCGTCTATAAGCGGGAATAATTTTTTAAAATCAATATTTTCATGGCTGCAAAAGTCATCAGCCATAGCATACAAATGATTGGTAAAATTATTTACAAAAACGGCTGCGATATGAAATCTTAGCCTGTCTCCATCATTAACGATAGAAACGTCATTAGAAATGGATTTAGCAAAGGTCTGAAGATAAATAAGTATCTCACTTGAACTGCCATCAATAAGCAGAGGTATTTCAGGAAGTTCACTGGAAGCTTTGTTTAAGCTTTGCAGTGGATAAATTACACCGTACTTATTTGAGATACTGTTTAATACATCTTTTGAAACTGAACCTGCCGTATGTACTACTACTTTATTTTCCAGTTGCAGATTCTGATCTAAATGATGCAAAGCATTATCTGTTATAGCAAACAAATAAATATCAGCCTCTTTATATGCTGAAGAAATATAATTACCGTACCCGCAATTTAAAATACCTGCCAGAATTTTGGCATTGTACTCATTTCTGCTTAACACCTGTAGAATATCATGTCCTGCATTTTGAATAATCTTTCCCAAAACCGTGGCTACATTTCCTGAGCCAATTATTACAACTTTCATATTGTATTTTGATTGTAAGAATAATGCGGTATAAAGCAGGTAATGCTTTTCAAATATACTTTTTAAAACCCTACCACAATAAACATTTGAATTGGTAAGCTCTATAATTGTGCGTGGAAACAGGATATAATAAGTTTACTATCAGGGTGATTCAGATACGTGCAAAAGATTAACAGCCTTTCAGCAAGTATATTTATTTAAGAGATCGGGAATATCCAAAAAACAATGTTTGCTTATCTTACCTTCTAAATTATCTCCAAATAAGATAGCATTATATAGCTAAGCAGCTATTCAATATTAAATAGAAATGAAGGTTAAATAGTTGAAACCGTTACTCTTTGCATCCTTATAACTTAAGCATATAAATCTGTTCAGGGGATTCAAAATAAACCATTTTTTAATTTTAAAGTAATATTGCATTTAAGTTGCAGCTAATTAAAAATAGTATAACGATTCTGAAACCTTAGCTGCACATACTTAAAACGGTGCTTATAAAATAAATCAGCGCATTTATGGCCAAGAATCTTTTGATAGTTGAGTCACCTGCAAAAGCTAAAACCATTGAAAAAATATTGGGGGAAGATTTTGAGGTGAGAAGCTGTTACGGGCATATCCGCGACCTTGAAAAGGATGATATGGGGATTGATATAAAAAATAATTTTTTGCCCCGCTATAAAGTTCCCGAAGAAAAAGAAAAAGTAGTTAAGGAACTAAAACAAATGGCAAAAAAAGCAGATGAAGTGTGGCTGGCATCAGATGAAGATCGTGAAGGTGAAAGTATAAGCTGGCACCTGGCGGAGGTACTCGGGCTTGATACAAAAACAACCAAGCGGATTGTTTTTCATGAGATAACTAAAAACGCTATACAAAATGCTGTACAAAATCCACGCACCATAAATATGGATTTAGTAAATGCACAGCAGGCCAGGCGTGTATTAGACCGCATAGTGGGCTTTGAATTATCGCCGGTACTTTGGCGAAAAATCGGTATGCAGCGAAGCCTTAGCGCCGGCCGTGTGCAAAGTGTTGCAGTAAGGTTAATTGTAGAAAAGGAGAGAGAAATAAACCAGTTTAGTTCTACCAGCAGTTTTAAAGTTGAGGCATTACTTTCTGCTACTGACGAAAATAACAGATCAATATCATTTAAAGCTGAAGACGGCAGAAAGCATGAAATAGAAACCGCTGAAAATTTTCTGAAAAGTTGTATAGGCGCTGATTATACAGTTACTGATATACAGGTAAAACCAGGCAAAAAAACACCTGCTGCGCCATTCACCACTTCTACCTTACAGCAGGAAGCCAGCCGCAAGCTTGGCTATGGTGTTAGCAAAACGATGCTACTTGCCCAGAGGCTTTATGAAAGCGGAAAGATCAGTTATATGCGTACAGACAGCGTTAATCTTAGTGACACCGCATTGAATGATATTAAAGATCAGATCACTAAAAATTATGGTGATAAATACCTGCAGGTTCGCACTTATAAAAATAAAAATCAAAGCGCACAGGAAGCTCATGAAGCCATCAGGCCAACGTTTATGCAAAATAATACGGACGATGATGCAGATACCAAACGCCTTTATGAACTTATATGGAAAAGAACAATTGCCAGCCAGATGAGTGATGCGGTATTGGAAAAAACAATTGCCAAAATAAATATAAGTACAAATAATGAAGAACTAACCGCATCAGGCGAAGTGCTTAAGTTTGATGGTTTCTTAAAAGTATATATGGAGAGTGATGATGAAGATGAAGAAAATCCAATTACAATAAATGATGAGAAAACAAGTGCTATAGCTGAAAGCAGGTTGCCGGCGTTGACAATAGGGCAAAAATTGAATTTTGAAGAGATGACTGCATCAGAAAGATTTACCAGGCCACCTGCAAGATATACAGAAGCATCATTAGTAAAGAAGCTTGAGGAGCTTGGTATAGGCAGGCCGAGTACATATGCCCCAACTATCTCCACCATTGTTAAAAGAAATTATGTGGAGAAAAGAGATAAGGAAGGAGTTAAAAGGGATATCAGGATTGTAAAGCTTACGAATGATAAAATTGAAAAAATAACTATTCAGGAAACTACAGGCGCTGAAAGGACAAAACTATTTCCCACCGATCTTGGGTTGGTGGTTACTGATTTTTTAAAACAGCATTTTGATGAGGTAATGGATTATTCTTTTACTGCAAATATTGAGGAAGAGTTTGATAAAATAGCTGAAGGAAAACAGCAATGGAGTAAAATGGTTGGTGATTTTTATGAGCCCTTTCATAAAGATGTAGAACATACTTTGGAAAATGCAGACAGGGCAAAAGGTGAAAGGGAACTTGGCATTGATCCAAAAAGCGGAAAGCCGATTATAGCAAGGATGGGCAGATATGGCCCTATGGTTCAGGTGGGTGTACAGGAAGATGAAGAAAAGCCAAAGTTTGCAAAATTAAAACCCACTCAAAGTATTGAGACCATTACCCTGGAACAGGCTCTGGAACTGTTTAAGCTTCCCCGTAATTTAGGGCAATTTGAAAGTGAGGAGGTACAGGTTAGCATTGGAAAATTCGGGCCGTATGCTTCACATAATAAAAAGTTTTATTCGCTTAATAAAGAAATGGATCCTTATACGGTGGAGCTGGCAGAAATTTCACCAATGATCTCTGAAAAAAGAAAGGCAAAGGATGAACGAACAGTAAAAACCTTTGAAAAAGAAAAGATTCAAATATTAAGAGGCCCATATGGCTTGTATATAAAACAAGGATTACGCAATTACAAACTTAATAAAGAGCAACAGGAAAAAGCAGCCGATCTTACCATAGAAGAAGTAACCCAGATCATAGAACATCTTAAGGCTAATCCGCCAAAAAAAATCAAAGGAAGAAAAAAGAAGTAATAATGTTTTTCTTTTTCCAAAAAACACCATGTTGTGTCATTTTTTTCTTTTAGGCTCTTTATCAATTAGTAAAAAAGTTTTATCACAAAATTTGTCCGAGTCAATCATGCGCATTAAAATATTTAGCGAAGCACAGCCCTGTACCTAAAAAAATAAAATCATATGAACTTGATGAATGCCCTGTCATGCTTAAGCCGCATAAATATTGTTGTTAAGAATGCTTTTTATGCTTGCCTTCCCACTGAATTAGCCTACCTTTGCGGCCTCAAAAATAATTATGGAAATCAGGAATATTGCCATTATAGCGCACGTAGATCATGGCAAAACAACATTGGTAGATAAAATTTTACATAGCACAAATATCTTCAGGGATAATCAGGAAACTGGTGATCTTATAATGGATAGTAATGATCTTGAAAGAGAAAGGGGTATTACCATTTTCAGTAAGAATATTTCAGTAATGTATAAGGGTGTAAAAATTAATGTAATTGATACTCCCGGTCACGCTGATTTTGGCGGGGAAGTGGAAAGGGTTTTAAAAATGGCTGATGGAGTGGTTTTACTTGTTGATGCTTTTGAGGGCCCAATGCCTCAAACAAGGTTTGTATTACAAAAAGCTTTGCATTTAAACTTACATCCAATTGTTGTTATTAATAAAGTTGACAAGCCAAACTGCCGCCCGGATGAAGTGCATGATGCAGTGTTTGAATTGTTCTTCAATTTAGATGCAACAGAAGAGCAGCTTGATTTTCCCACCATTTTCGGTTCAAGTAAAAAAGGATGGATGAATACTTCTCTTACAGAAACTGATAATATTTTCCCTTTATTAGATACTATTCTTGAAAAAGTTCCAGCTCCGAAAGTTACCGAAGGTAATCTTCAATTGCAGATAACTTCATTAGATTATTCTTCATTTTTAGGAAGAATTGCAGTAGGAAGAATAGCAAGGGGAGTTATAAAAGATAACCAGCCAATCTCATTAATGAAACTTGATGGAACTGTGCAAAAAAGCCGTGTAAAAGAATTATATGTTTTTGAAGGGCTCGGCAAAAAGAAAGTGACCGAAGTAAGTGCAGGGGATATTTGTGCAGTTGTTGGTATTGAAGGCTTTAATATTGGTGAAACTATTGCTGATTTTGAAAACCCGGAAGCCTTAATTGTTACCAGTGTTGATGAGCCTACCATGAACATGCAGTTCAGCATTAATAATTCTCCGTTTTTTGGTAAAGATGGAAAATTTGTTACTTCAAGGCATTTGAAAGACAGGCTTGAAAAAGAACTTGAAAAAAACCTCGCTTT
>JBDSAQ010000192.1:0-8759 GCA_039922095.1 Ginsengibacter sp.
TGAAAGCATACATAAATTTGCAAGCTTTTTGATTATTTTGCAAATACCTTGCAGTTATTATTTTGTCTAAACAATATTATATTCAATAACTACAAGGCTTTCTGACTTTTTGAGGGACGACTATTTAGTTGTGATAAAGCCATTGTGTTTCTTTATTCCAGTTACGCAGTTCCGGCGGTTCCATAAAAGTTTCATTATCTAATAAAGAATGAAAATTTTCTGTATGAAAAATCTGATCCTGGAAGGGAATAATCCTTTGTGATAAAATCGTTCTTTCATTTTGAAGCATTGCAATTGTTTTTTCACAGTCAAGCTCATATTTCGTTATACTGGTAGCAACACTGGTTGCAAAATTATCAAGGGCGCCGGAATTTAATAAATGAGTATAGGTACTGTTATTTCTTTCGAACCATTTCCGCTCTCCAACATATGCAGAATACTTATAGATCAGCGAATCACTAAAATTCACATTGCTGTCATCAATTAAATTATATAAACTATTGAGCATCTTCATTTTTTTATCGCAATGCAATAAAAGAATACTGATAGCATGAGTATCCTGTTTTATATCGCTTAGCAAATTATTAGCAAGTTCATGTGTCTGTTTATTTTCAAGATAGCTGTCCCGGAAATTATCAGCAAAAAATCCGAGTGTTACGGCGAGAAATAACATGAAGAAATCAAAAAGATGCTTTACAATAACTTTTTTTAAAGATGCTTCCGTTTGGTATATTTTATTTCTGACAGGCATTTATTTGCAAAAGTTGTTTCATTTCCAATATCACTCCGGAGCATAAATATTTATGCCTCTTTTCAAAACATTCGATAGAAATTTTTAAGCAGAACTTTATAGAATTTTATATTTATCTATGCAGATTAAGCAGAATTCCTTCCCGCATTGATAATACCAAACGAACATCGTATCACTAACTTGCTATAAGTTTCTTTCAAAGGATTTACCTCTACATCTTCCTCCATTTCTCTTATACGGGCAATAGCATATTGCTGGATAGTAAGTAATGGTAATACAATTCTTTCCCTCATAAGTATAGATAATTGCTCTACAGGATAATCGGCCATTAATTCATTTTTGCCAGATAGCTGAAAAATATATTTTTGAGTTAGCTCAAACTCCTCGTAAATATTATTCCATAGCTCTCCATATACCGGGTGAGCAGATAAAAATTCAGTAAGAGGGAAAAAACATTTCCTCATAGCCATTTCACAATTATCAATAAGAGTTTTAAAAAAAACTGAATTGTTATAAAGCTTTTTCACTTCAGCAAATCTGCCTTGTTCATCTATCTTCTTCATAGCGGTTCCTACTCCATAATAACCTGTAACATTTTGTTTTATCTGGCTCCATGCACCAACAAAGGGAATTGCCCTCAGATCTTTTAAATTAAGTTTTAAATTGTTACGTTTAGCAGGCCGGCTTCCGATATTGGTTTCACTGTAAAAATTTAAGGGACTAACCTGTAATAAATAAGGTAAAAAGTCCGGATGATTTTTAAGATAATTATATGCCGTTAGGCTCAACTCAGAAAGATCCTGTAACAATTTTTCTTCATCAGGATTTAAAGTGACTTCTTTTTTTGAAAAAAGGCCATTTGAAATCCCTGCATTTAATAACTGTTCAATGTTATATTGTGCAGAATCTATTGTACCAAAATTTGAACTTACTGTTTGCCCTTGTATAGTAAGCTGTATTTCTTTATTGGCAATATTTTTTCCCATTGAGGCATAAAACTTATTTGTTTTGCCCCCACCTCTTGCCGGAGGGCCTCCGCGGCCATCAAAAAATATCACATCAATTCCATTCTCCTGAGAAATTTTGGTTAGCTCTTCCTTGGCTTTGTAAATGCTCCAGTTAGCCATAAGATATCCACCGTCTTTTGTTCCATCTGAAAACCCGAGCATTATTGTTTGGCGGTTATTTCGCCGTTTCAGATGTGCCTGGTAATAAGTATTTTTATACAAAGTTTCCATAATTGCTGCAGCATGCTGCATATCATCAACAGTTTCAAAAAGGGGAACAACGTCAGCAGAAAGTTCCTCCTTTTTCCATCCACACAATAAAAATAAACCCACAACTTCTGCAACATTTAAAGCGCTGTTACATTGGCTGATAATATACCTGTTACAACCTTCAACACCATTAAACTGCTGAATCTGTTTTATAACATGCATAGTATTCAGCGTGTCTTTTATTAATGCATCATCATACTCATCACCATTTATATTTTGTTCTGCAGTCATCAGCATATTCATTTTTTCTTCTACTGATAATTCCATATAATTTTTGGGCAAAACATTTTCTTTTTTTACAACAGCTTCAATCACTCTGTTGTGTACACTGCTTTCCTGGCGTACATCCAAAGCCGCAAAGTGCAGCCCAAAAACATGTACTTTATTTATGAGGTTGTTTACAAGATGAAGAAATAATCCGTTATGCTGGTAAATAAGAATCTCACTTATTTTAGTAAGCGCTGCGATGATATCATGCTTACTAAGATCTGTACGTTCTCCGGGAATAAAAATATTGTTATAGAGTTGTGTTTCCAGGGTTTGTAAAATCACATCCACACCCTTAAAAGTGAGGCGGCGCTTCAACCTTCTTACATCAAGATAATAGCATTTAATAATACTGCCTCTTAAAGCATCGGCTACTTTGCGTGTAATTTCAGCAGATACATTGGGATTGCCATCTCTGTCACCGCCAGGCCAAAAGCCCATTGTAATAATAGGATTATCTGCATGCACTGCTTCAGGAAACTGGTTCCTGAGCTGCGAAATAATTTTACCTGAAGCAGCATAAAAAATGTTTTCAAGATACCAGAGCAAACTCATTGCCTCATCATAAGGCGTTGGTTTTTCCTTTTTTAAAAAAGCAGTTTTGCCGAGTTGCTGCAGATACATATTTATTTGCCCGGCATTATTTTCCAACACTGCTTTGGAGAGATCATTAATTATTCCTAAAACAGGATCAGGATAAAACTGTGTAGGGTGTGCGGTAAGCACCAGCCGTACTGCAAAGTTCTTTAGTTTTTCTTTGAGTTCTTCCTCCTTATTATATTGTACAATTTCTGAAGCAAGGTGTTTTAAAGTGCCGGTACCATTCATATCATTTACTTCTTTAAAGCCGGCATCTTCCAAAGCATCAAATAATACTACCTGCCTTTCCACATATTGTATAAAGCGGAAAAGCACATCCATTTTTTCCTGCTCCGCGGTATATGAAGTATGTTTGGAAAAGAATAATTCAACAATTTGAACAGGGCTTAATTTCTTTTTAAATCCGTCTTCACAAACAATTTGAAACAAAGAAAGTAATATGCCTGTTCTTTCAATACGATGAAAGGGCAGCGAGGTAAATAAGCTGTTATATAATTGAAATTTAATTCCTACAAAATTTTTAAATTGCTGTAATGCCGGCGAAGATTGAGACTCCATTTATACTAAATTTTATAAAAGATAAAAAAACACAGCAAGCAAACAGGTAAACCTGCATTGAATACAGGAAGCAGTTTTATAGGATGATTTGATTTTTTGAAATCAGTATTCTGATAAAACTTATACATTTTAAAAGTAAAGAAATTAACTAATATTACCTTACGTATCAATAAAAAGAAAAAATATTTTTATAAATTCTGTTACGGTAAAATCAATAAGTAATCAGCTGACGCTTATGAAAAATATAATGGAATTGCGTGGTAATAGTTTGGCTCTGGTTAAAATAATACTGTTACTTATTGTTGCCGGTATGTTCAGTTGCCATAAAAAAAAAACAGGCGTGGCACTTTTTCAGGCACTTAAAAATTCATATACTGGTCTGGACTTCAATAATAAATTATCGTACGATAAAGATTTTAATCTTTATAAATACATGTACTTCTATAATGGCAGTGGCATTGGTGCCGGCGATTTTAATAATGACGGGCTAATTGATTTGTTTTTTTCATCTAACCAGCAGCAAAATACTCTATACCTAAACCAGGGGAAATTAAAATTTAAAGATGTTACTAAAGAGGCAGAAATTCCTGAAGACAAGGCATGGTCAACCGGGGTATCTGTTATTGATATAAACAATGATGGGTTACTGGATATTTATGTTTGCCGGGTTGGAAACTATCTAACCTTAAAAAGCAAAAATCAATTGCTTGTGTGTAAAGGAATAAATAAAAATGGCATTCCATTTTATAAAGATGAGGCGCATGAATATGGGCTTGATTTTTCAGGGTTTTGTACACAGGTTGTGTTTTTTGATTATGATCTTGATAACGACCTTGATGTATTCATGTTAAATCATTCCGTAAATCAGATTGGCGTTTTGTTACCAAGAAAAGATTTTGCAGGCTCATACCATCCGCTAACAGGTGACCGCATTTACCGCAATAATGGCAACAATACATTTACAGATGTAACCAGGCAAACGGGTATAAACAGTTCGGCCATAAGCTATGGTTTGGGAATAGCCGTTGCTGATATTAATCTTGATGGCTATCCTGATATTTATGTTACTAATGATTTTCATGAGAACGATTATTTATACATCAATCAAAAAGATGGAGCGTTTAAAGAAGATGGTGAAAAAAGTTTTATGCATACCAGCAAGTATTCTATGGGGGTTGATGTTGCAGATATAAATAATGATGCGTATCCTGAAATTATTTCAATGGATATGCTGCCTGCCGATCCCTATATTTTAAAAACATCAATGGGTGAAGATGATTATGATATTTTTTATAATAAAATAGCCCGTGGATATTCTTACCAATATACAAGAAATAACCTGCAGCTAAACAGGCGAAATGGATTGTTTAGCGAGATAGGGTTGAATAGTGGTGTGGCTGCAACAGACTGGAGCTGGGCACCGCTTTGGGTTGATTTTGATAATGATGGTTACAAAGATCTTTTTATATCCAATGGCATTTCAAAAAGAATGAATGATATTGATTATATAAATTTTGTATCCAACGGAGTTCAGCAGCAAACCAGGAGTAATTTTGGGGAGAAGGATTTGTCTTTAATAAATAAATTTCCTGAGATAAAGCTGCCAAATAACTTTTTTAAAAATAACGGGAACATTTTATTTTCTGATTTAGAAAAAAGCATAGATAATAACCTGCCCACATTTTCTAATGGCGCTATATATGCTGATTTAGATAATGACGGAGATATGGATATTGTTGTAAATAATATAAATGCCCCGGCATTATTATATGAGAACAAAACCGCAAAACCTGGCATTAATTCATCAGTAAAAATTAAGTTAAAAGGATTACCGCAAAATATTAATGCAATAGGATCCAAAATTATTGTTTACGCAAATAATGAAATAAGAAGCTATGAAAAATATCCGGTAAGAGGATTTATGTCGAGCATGGAAATTCCATTATGCATTGGCTTAACTAATACAAAGATTGATTCTGCTTTTTTATTATGGCCTGATAATACTTTTCAGCCACTTTCATTTACCGGCCAATCATCTATCACCATTTCTTACCAAAAAAATCTTGCGCTGTTTAATTTTAAAACACTTACCGGCTATTATAAAAATTCAACAAAACAAATGGTTGATATAACCAAAGATGTTAATCTTAATTACCTGCACGAAGAAAATCATTTTAATGAATTTGACAGGGAATCATTAATTCCACATATGGTTTCAACAGAAGGGCCGGCATTAGCTGTAGCTGATGTTAATCATGACGGCCTGGAAGATGTATTTATTGGCTCATCGAGGTATAAAAAAAGTGTAATTTTTTTACAACAATCTTCAGGGAAGTTTATTAAAGATACACAGCCGGCTTTAGATAATGACAGCTTATATGAAGATGTTGATGCCTGTTTTGCGGATGTAAATAATGATGGAAATACAGACCTTATAGTAGTTAGTGGCGGGAATGAGTTGTATATAAATGATGAGCATAACTCACCAAGAATTTATTTAAATGATGGTACAGCCAGGCTAAATGGCCATGCTAATTTTACCAGGTCGGACAAGGCTTTCCGGAATATTCATTTAACAGCATCTTCCGTGGCACCTTATGATTTTAATGGAGATGGTTATATTGATTTGTTTATTGGAGCAAGAACATTACCTGATAAATATGGACAAGCTCCTCAGTCATATCTTTTGCAAAATGATAGAACAGGTAAGTTTAAAGATGTGACAAAAAAATACTCAAATGAATTATCTGATGTTGGGTTTGTTACCCGGGCTTTATGGTTTGATATTGATAAAGATGGAGATAAAGATCTTTTAATTTCTTTGGAATGGGGTGGGATAATTGGTTTTATAAATAACAAAGGCACCTTCACCAAAAAAATACTTTCTGATAAAAATGGCTGGTGGAATTTTATACTGCCTTGTGACATAGATAATGACGGTGATATAGATCTGATTGCAGGAAATCTTGGTTTAAACAGTCGTTTAAAAGCATCAGACAAACAACCCGTAAAGCTTTATTACAATGACTTTGATGATAACGGAAAAAAAGAGCAGGTGCTAACTTATTTTTTAAAAGACAGGGAAATCCCATTTGCAGGAAAATCAGATTTAGAGAAACAATTGCCTAATCTTAAAAAGAAATTTTTGTATGCTAAAGACTTTGCAAAAGCTACATTATCGGAACTTTTTACGTCAGAGAAACTTGAAAGCGCACAGGTATCAAAAGCTGATTATTTTTCTAATTCACTGCTTGTAAACCAGGGTGGGCTCAACTTTCAAACAATATCCCTGCCTTCGGAAGCACAATTCTCACCTTATAAAGATGCAGTAATAGTTAATGCCAATAGTGACTCTTTGCCTGACATTTTATTAGTAGGTAACTATTATGATAACAATGTTGAGTTGGGGCGATACGATGCAGATTATGGTACCATACTTATAAATAAAGGGAAAGGGAAGTTTATATGTGAAACAATAAATGGCTTATCAATAAAAGGACAGGTGAGGTATATTAAACCAATTAAAATCGCAAACCGGCAAGCATTTATTCTCGTCAGGAATAATGATAGCGCCCTGGTTATAAAGTTTAGTGATTCCCGTAAATAAAAAACATTTTACAAATCATGTCTCTACCAAAACTTAACATAGAGTGCAAAAATTATTAAAAGAGTAACCACAATCATAATTGTAGTTTTAGGCTCCAGCTTAAACATTGCTTTATCCAGCATGAATGCTTTCGGATTTATTTTTGGCCCTCCCAGACTAATAGCCACCATTACCAGCATTGTAAACAGAAATGACAGCCCCATGCAAATATGGAATGGTATTTCAAATCCGCCCTTCCCATTAGGATAAGCTGTATATAAGAAAGTGTCATTACCAAAAAGCTGAGGGGCAAATTCATTAAATAAAACAGATAATAAAAAACCAGTTAAAACACCTGCAATAGCAGCAGCGCCTGTAGTCCTCTTCCAAAACATTCCTAATATAAACATTGCAAATACACCCGGACTTATAAAGCCGGTATATTTTTGTATGTAAGTAAATCCACCAACACCGCCTATACCTAATATATCAGTCCATGTAAAGAGAACAGCCAGAATCATTGCGCCAAATACAGCGATTCTTCCCGTTAAAACAAGGCTCTTTTCATCGGCTGCTTTATTAAAATATCTCTGATGAATATCTAAAGTATAAATGGTAGAGATACTATTTACCTTACCCGCAAGAGACGCAACAATTGCTGCAGTTAAGGCTGCAATTGATAATCCTTTTATGCCCGTTGGTAAAAATGACAGTACTGCCGAGTATGCCCCATCTTTACCACCAACTAATTGTGGCAATTGATTGTTTTTATATAAAACAAAAGCTGCAATACCGGGTAACATTACAATAAGGGGCATTAATAATTTTAAAAATCCTGCAAATAATATTCCCGTACGGGCAGTTTGTAAATCAGCGCCTAATGCCCGTTGTGTTATGTATTGATTACAACCCCAATAATTAAGATTTATAATCCATATACCTGCCAGGTAAGAAAGCAGCCCGGGAAAAGTAATGTATTTGCTAATATCATTTTGGGAAGAAGATGCGTTTGGCTTAGGAATGATCATATGAAAATGTTCCGGAGCTTCTTTAATTAATGCACTAAAACCCGCAATAGCATTTTTTCCTACACCAAAATATTCGCCAACAGTAGTTAAGGCAATGTATGTGGTAACCAAACCTCCTATAATCAATACAGCAACCTGTATCACATCAGTGTATGCAACTACCTTCATACCACCAATAGATAGCAGTAATGCAAACACAGCTAACCCCACCATTATTACATGAAGATATTGTCCGCCTGCAAGCCCGTTGATTGCAACAGCGCCCAGGTATAATATTGAAGTGAGGTTCACAAACACATAAAGAAACAACCAAAAAATAGCCATGATCAGGGCCACAGACTCATTATATCTTGTTTTGAGAAACTGGGGCATTGTGTAAATCTTGTTCTTAAGATACACAGGGATAAACCATACTGCAATAATGATCAGCGCAATTGCCGCAATCCATTCGTAAGCTGCAACTGCAATTCCCAAAAAGAATCCTTCCCCGCTCATTCCTATGAATTGTTCAGCGGAAATATTTGATGCGATGAGTGAAGCACCTATGGCCCACCAGGTAAGAGAACCCTCAGCCAAAAAATAATCATGTGAGGCTGATATAGTTGCCTTCTTTTTTTTATTATAGATGAAGTATCCATAGCCCGCCACAATAATAAAGTAGGTAATAAATACAATGTAGTCAGCAGTTTGTA
>JBDSAQ010000193.1:0-8172 GCA_039922095.1 Ginsengibacter sp.
ACCCCAACGTGTACCCCTAAATGGGGAAACTTTAATAACTTATTGTATACAGTTGTTTATTTAGTTCGAACGTGGTGTGGGGCGGGATCGAACCGCCGACACAAGGATTTTCAGTCCTTTGCTCTACCGACTGAGCTACCGCACCATTCTGTTTCGGGGCTGCAAATATAACATTTCTGAATTATTAGTTGCCGTACTCACATAAAAATTTGATGCGCATTAATTTAAGTTGCTCCCAGCTATAATCACTGTCAGCAAGCTCTTCCTTTGCAGTGTCTAAATTTGAGGTTTGGCATCCTTTAAAATAATCTATAATTTCTTCTCTTTCATATTCCTCAACAAGGTCGTCAATGGCATAATCCAGATTTAATTTTGTACCGCTTGCTACAATTGTTTCCATTTCATCCAATAGCTCTTCTATTTTTAAAGTTTTGTTTTTTGCTATCAGCTCTAAAGGCATTTTTTTATCTACGTTCTGAATAATAAAAACTTTATTACTGTTTTTATTTACTACACTTTTCATTACAAAATCATCAGGTTTTTCCAGGTCATTTTCCTCAACATATTGTGCAATCATTTCTGTAAATCTTTTACCATACCGCAGTGCCTTACCTTTGCTTACACCCTGGCACTTTTCTAATTCTTCTATCGTAGTGGGGTATAATGTTGCCATATCTTCCAGGCTTGTTTCTAAAAATATTACAAATGGCGGAAGGTTTTTTTCTTTAGCCACTTGTTTGCGAACATCCTTAAGCATGGCTAATAATGTTTCATCGGCGCCGGCCACCATATCCTCTCCCGGCTTGCTTTCATCATCATCGCCTGATATATCTTCAAATAAATTATTCAATGCTATCTTAAAACTTACGGGGTGCTTTAAAAAGGCTTCCCCTCTTTTACAAAATTTTAAAAGCCCATACTCAACAATGTCCTTTTTTATGAGCTTTTCTAAAAGCATCTGGCGTAATAGTGAATTCCAAAAGTGCTCATCCTTTTCATTTCCAATACCAAATACATCCAGCGCCTCATGCCGGTACATTTTTATCTGGGGATTTAGCTTGCCAGTAAGCACATTAATAACATATTCCATTGTAAATCTTTCACCCAAAGCTTTAATTACTTTTAATGCCTGTTGGGCTTCCAGCTTTGTTTCAATTAATTCTTTAGGGTTTTTGCAATTATCACATTTTCCATTGCAGTTTACTGCATCGTAATCTTCGCCAAAATAACTTAATAGTATTTTTCTTCTGCAAACTGCGCTTTCAGCATAAGCTACAGTTTCATTTATTAATTGTGCTCCAACTTCTCTCTCACTTAATGTTTTATCTCTCATTAAATGCTCAAGTTTTGAAACATCTTTATGAGAATAGTATAAAATACATTTCCCTTCAAGGCCATCCCTGCCTGCTCTTCCCGTTTCCTGGTAATAATTTTCAATTGATTTCGGAATATTATAATGAATAACAAACCGAACATCCGGTTTATCTATACCCATACCAAATGCAATAGTGGCAACTATTACCTGTACATCTTCATTTAAAAACTGGTCTTGTTTTGTAGCCCTTAATTTTGAATCGAACCCGGCATGATAAGCCACTGCTTTTATACCATTTGCCATAAGCATACCTGCCAGTTCCTCAGTAGTTTTGCGGTTTAATGTATAAATAATTCCGCTCTTGCCTTTGTTTTGAGAGATAAATTTTACAATGCTTTTTACTGCCTGTTCTTTTTTAGTTTTAGATTGAATTTCATAATAAAGATTTGGCCGGTTAAAGGAAGAGATAAAAATATTTGGATCCCGCAATCCAAGATTTTTTAGAATATCACTTTGAACTTTTGGAGTGGCCGTAGCCGTTAACGCAATTACCGGGATATCCTTATTTATCATATCCATAATCTCCCTCAACCTCCGGTATTCTGGCCTGAAGTCGTGCCCCCATTCGCTTATGCAATGCGCTTCATCAACTGCAAAAAATGAGATATCCAGGTCTTTAAAAAATTCAACATTTTCCTCTTTAGTAAGAGTTTCCGGCGCCACATACAATAACTTGGTTTTGCCTGATATTAAATCTTCCTTAACAATTTTCTGCTGCCCCTTATTTAAAGTGCTGTTTAAAAAATGCGCTACATTGTCTCTGCTGTTATAACTTCTCACCAGGTCTACCTGGTTTTTCATTAATGCTATAAGAGGCGACACAATTATTGCACAACCTTTACTAATGATTGCCGGTAACTGATAGCAAAGACTTTTGCCCCCGCCGGTTGGCATTATTACGAAAGTGTCTTTTCCACTTAATAAGCTTTTAATAATTTCTTCCTGTGAATTTTTAAACCCATCAAAACCAAATTGCTGTTGAAGCTGTTTACTGAGTTCGGATTGGATTTTTAGGGAAGAATTTTTTTTGCTGTTCACTGGTAATTTTACAGTAACACTTTTGGTTTTTAAATTCGTGGTCGTCATTGTTTTTCTATCTGGGATTAGATTTAAAGTGAGTTAATGTTAGAAAAAAGAACCTGCATAAAATTATTAATTGATAAAATTTTTCTTATCTGCAAATAATTTTTTTATGAATTAAGATACAACAATTTTTATTGTTACAGGTTTAAGTTTTTTTAAGAGTTTTGACTGATGGCTGAATTAAAGTACGTTTGCAGCTTCAATTTCTTTTTTAAAAAATTTAAAATGCAAACTCATTTTGTATAAGAATTATTTAGTTCTGCAGACTCCGGCAACCTGAATTTATTTGCATGAAACCTGATACTATATTACTTACCGCAAAAAGAACTATTCAGCAGGAAGCAAGAGCTATTGAAGGATTGATTGAATACGCCAATGAAGATTTTGTAAAGGCTATACAATTGATAAATGCCTGTAAAGGAAGAATTATTGTTAGCGGTATTGGGAAAAGCGCCATTATTGGTCAAAAAATAGTTTCCACTCTTAATAGTACCGGTACAGCCTCATCATTTATGCATGCTGCTGATGCCATACATGGAGATATAGGGATGGTACAAAAGGAAGATATAGTTTTAGTTATTAGTAAAAGCGGAGATAGCCCTGAAATAAAAATACTGGTGCCTTTGTTAAAAAACTTTGGTAATACATTAATAGCCATGGTGGGGCAAATAAATTCGTTTTTGGCTATCCAGGCTGATATTATATTGAATACAACAGTAAGTGAAGAAGCCTGTCCTAATAACCTGGCACCCACATCAAGCACAACTGCGCAAATGGTTATGGGAGATGCTCTGGCTATATGCCTGATGGAAATAAAGGGTTTCAGCTCCGGTGAGTTTGCAAAATTTCATCCCGGCGGTACATTGGGTAAAAAGTTATACCTGAGAGTATCTGATCTTTATGTGCAAAATGAGAAGCCCGCAGTTAAGCAAAATGGCAGCCTCAAAGAAGTTATTATAGAAATGACAAAAAAGCGTTTAGGTGTAACGGCTGTTATTGATGATAATGATGTTGTGCTTGGTATAATTACAGATGGCGATCTCAGGCGAATGCTCGAAAAAAACATTTCTCTTGAAGAAGCGAAAGCTCACAATATAATGTCAGCAAACCCTAAACACATAGGTGCTAATAATTTAGCTGTAGATGCGCTGGATATTATGCGGAAAAATAACATTACCCAATTATTAGTTTTAGATAATAATAAATATGCCGGAATAATTCACTTGCACGATCTGGTACGTGAAGGGATAATATAATTTGAAAGAATGAAAAACAATAATTATGTAGCTATAATGGCTGGCGGAATCGGCAGTCGTTTTTGGCCGATGAGCCGTACATCTTATCCCAAGCAGTTTTTGGATATTCTTAATCATGGCAAAACCCTTATTCAGTCAACGTTTGACCGGTTTGCCAAATTTATTCCTAAAGAAAATATTTTTATTGTTACCTCCCGGCATTATCAATCTATTGTTACAAAGCAATTGCCTGAGTTAAACCCCGAAAATATTTTATGTGAACCTTCCCGCAAAAATACTGCTCCCTGTGTTGCTTATATCTCTTATAAATTACAACAGTTGAACCCTAAGAGTAATTTAATTTGTGCCCCGGCTGATCATCTTGTTTCAGATGATATCGCCTTTATAAAAGTAAGCCTGGAGGCGTTAGATTTTACAGCAAGGCATAATGCATTATTAACGCTTGGCATAAAACCTGTTAATCCAAATACGGGTTATGGCTATATTCAATATGAGTCAGAATCAGTGACTGATAATATTTATAAAGTAAAAACCTTTACAGAAAAGCCTGACCTTGAACTCGCAAAAACTTTTATTGCAAGTGGCGATTTTTTGTGGAATGCAGGGATTTTTGTTTGGCAAACTAAAAATATCATCAATGCTTTTGAGCGGTATTTACCTGCCATGCATGAAGTTTTTGATACAGAAAAAAATACTTTTAATACAGATAATGAGATGTCTGCAATTGAAAAAATTTATCCACAATGTGTAAATATTTCTATTGATTATGGAATTATTGAGAAAGCTCACAATGTTTATGTAATTCCATCTGCATTTGGCTGGAGTGACGTAGGAGCGTGGGGAAGTGTATATGATAACCTTACAAAAGACCATTTGGAAAATGCTGTGGTTGGCGATAATGTTATGATATTTGATGCCACTAAAAATGTGGTACAGGTGGATAATAAAAAATTAGTTTTGTTACAGGGCCTCAATGATTTTATTGTTGTTGATACTAAAGATGCTTTGCTAATCTGCAGAAAAGATAAAGAGCATGAGATAAAAGAATACCTCGCCGAAATAAAAAGAAACAAGGGCGAAAAGTTTTTATAATTTATTGCTGATCTTCCATATAAATTTATTTTGTCTTCTCCTCTAATTACCAGTAAGCTCCCTCATGTTGCTCCCACTATTTTTACTGTGATGAGCACTATGGCTAATCAGTATAATGCTATAAATCTTGGGCAGGGTTTTCCGGATTTTTCTATGAGCGCTGAACTAATCAACCTTGTTGCACAGTATATGAAAGCAGGGCAAAATCAGTATGTGCACATGAACGGGTTAATTGCTCTGCGGGAAGTAATTGCGGAAAAAATATTTTATTTATACCAAAATAATATAAATCCGGAAAATGAAATAACCGTTACTCCGGGTGGCACATATGCAATTTATACAGCTCTTACTACAGTGTTGCAACCTGGTGATGAAGTAATTGTTTTTGAGCCAGCGTATGATAGCTACATCCCTAACATTGAGATCAATGGAGCTATACCAGTATTAATTCCCATGACATATATTGATCACAAATCCGGGAGCTACAGGATAAACTGGGATATGGTAAAAAAGAGCATTACTCCAAAAACAAAAATGATAATGCTTAACTCACCCAACAACCCTACAGGAAGTGTTTTAAGTAAGGAAGATATAACAGAGCTTCGTAAAGTAGTTGAGGATACTAATATTTTTATTTTGAGCGATGAGGTATATGAACACCTTATTTTTGATGGCCTGCAACATGAGAGTATTTTACGTTACCCTGATTTGTTACAAAGAAGCTTTGTTTGTTTTTCTTTTGGAAAAGTGTATCACTGTACCGGCTGGAAGTTAGGTTATTGCATTGCTCCTGAACGGATGATGAAGGAATTTAGAAAAGTTCATCAGTTTAATTGTTTCAGTTGCAATACCCCGATACAGTTTGCATTGGCGGATTTTTTAAAACAGCGGGAATCTTATAATAATGTGGGCCACTTTATGCAATTAAAAAGAGATTATTTTCAGGAACTGATGAATCAAACTAAATTTAAAGCTTTCATTTCTCATGGAAGTTACTTTCAGATATATAGCTACAAAAACATAAGTGATGAAAGTGAAAGGGATTTCGCAATCTATCTTACCAGGGAGCATGGCGTAGCAACTATTCCTGTGTCTGCTTTTTATAAAAATGGTAAAGAAGATAAGGTACTTCGCTTTTGCTTTTCAAAAGAAAAATCTACATTAGAAGAAGCTGTAAACAGGTTGATTAAGGTATGAGACCTCATCCCAACCCTTCTCCAAAGGAGAAGGGCAAAGGAGGCCTAAAATTCTGCACTTTTCGGCGTTCTGGGGAAAGCTATAACATCCCTGATATTCGTCATGCCGGTAACAAAGAGAGCCAAACGCTCAAACCCAAGCCCAAAGCCTGCATGGGGGCATGTACCAAATCTCCTGGTATCTAAATACCAATCTAATTCATGTGCCGGAATATTCATTTCATTCATTCGTTCTGTCAGCATATCTAATCTTTCTTCTCTTTGCGATCCACCTATAATTTCACCAATACCAGGAGCCAAAATATCCATAGCAGCTACCGTTTTTCCATCATCGTTCCGCCGCATGTAAAAGGCTTTGATATCTTTTGGGTAATTGGTTAAAATAACCGGTTTTTTAAAATGTTTTTCTACAAGATAGCGTTCGTGCTCACTCTGTAAATCAACTCCCCATTTATCAATTATATACTGGAATTTTCTTTTTTTATTATGATTCGATTCTCTTAAAATATCAATTGCTTCAGTATAAGTTATCCTTTCAAAATTATTGTTTACAACAAATTCAAGCTTTTCAATTAAGTCTAGTTCACTTCTTTCAGCAACCGGTTTTTGTTTTTCTTCTTCCAGCAGGCGTGTGGTTAAAAAATCAAGGTCGTCCTTATTACTTTCAAGAACATATTTAATAATGTATTTTATAAATTCTTCTGCAAGATTAATATTGTCTTCAAGGTCTGCAAAGGCAATTTCCGGTTCAATCATCCAAAACTCCGCAAGATGCCGGGTAGTATTAGAATTTTCAGCACGAAATGTTGGTCCGAATGTATATACATCCCCAAAAGCTAAAGCTCCCAACTCTGCTTCTAATTGCCCGCTTACGGTAAGATTAGTTGCTTTTCCAAAAAAGTCTTCTTTATAATTAATTGTGCCATCCTCATTTTTTTTGGGGTTTGCAAGATCAAAACTGGTTACATGAAATAATTCCCCTGCGCCTTCAGCATCAGATCCTGTTATGATTGGCGTTTGCAGATAGAGAAACCCCTTATCATTAAAAAAACGGTGAATAGAAAATGCTAAAGAATGCCGTATGCGAAAAATAGCCCCAAATGTATTAGTACGAAAACGAAGATGAGCCACCTCTCTCAAGAATTCAAGACTATGCTTTTTGGGTTGTAAGGGAAATTTGTCCGGGTCACTATCTCCCAGAATTTCAATTGCAGAAGCTTTTATTTCTACTTTTTGTCCCTTACCTAAGGAAGCAATTACCTTACCCGTAACTTTCAATGAAGCGCCTGTGGTAATTCTTTTCAACAAAGAATCATCATATTTCCCCAATTCTGCCATTACCTGGATGTTATTATTTGTACTGCCGTCATTTACAGCAATAAACTGGTTATTTCTAAAAGTTCTAACCCAGCCGGTAATTACCACTTCATAATCAATTTCTTCTTTAGCCAGTACCTCTTTTATCCTCGTTCTTTTACTAAACATCTTTTTATTTTTTGGTGGGCAAAGATACATCTTACGTGTAAACTCCGCAGGCTGAAAGCAAGATTGAATATTTTGGAATTCCTTTTGATAGAAAAATTATCAGTATCAAAGCAGTTAAATACTAACAAAATATTTCATATTTTATAAAATAGGTGTATTATTGCAGAGGAAAATGCTGATTAGTTCTCCTAATGCTCTAAGATTTATTCAGTACGTGACCGCATCCTTTCCAAATAAATCATCAAAAAATAGATTTCACAACTTTTAAGTTTTTCGGATTCAATCTTTAAGTTTTTTATGTACGACATTTTACAACTGAACGATATGCTCGTTCCTGAGTTGCAGGATATAGCAACGGAACAAAATATTTCCAACCCCAAAAAATTAGATAAACAGGAATTGATCTCTCAAATTCTCAATAATCAATCAGCAATGAATACCGCAGAAAATAATAATATTGAAGGTGAAAAGCCAAAGCGTAAAAGGATCCGCAAACCTTTAGAGGAAGTGGATAACAAAGAAAGTCAGCAGCAGGTTCCGGAAGAAAAACCAAAGCCGGAAATAAGAATAAAGAAAAGCGAATCTTTTATTGAGAAAAAGAAATTTGTTAAAAAACATGTAGATGAGTTACCTGATGAGGGTAATATTGAGGAAGCTGATATTGAAAAAAGCCTGGAAGATTCTC
>JBDSAQ010000194.1:0-5327 GCA_039922095.1 Ginsengibacter sp.
TTTAGGTTCCCCCGTTGGGGGACAGGGGGCTTGGGGGCTGTGCATTATTGGTGGTGGTCTTGCAGGTCTTTCACTTTCTATCCAAATGGCAAAAGCAGGTTATAAGGTCGCTTTATTTGAGAAGGAAAAATATCCCTTTCATAAAGTTTGTGGCGAATATATAAGTTTGGAAAGCTGGGATTTTATAGAAGGCCTTGGACTGCCACTAAGTAAAATGGATTTGCCTGTTATTAAAAAATTAATCGTTTCATCTCCTGGTGGAAATAAAATTACAAGTGATCTTGATATGGGCGGCTTTGGAGTAAGCCGGTATTTACTTGATAATGAACTTTGCAAAATCGCCAGGCAAAACGGCGTTGAGGTTTTTGAAGAAACAAAAGTAAATGATGTGCATTTCAGCAATGATATTTTTACAATTGGTACTTCCTCATTTAATGTTCAGGCTAAAGTTGTTGCTGGCACATTTGGTAAGAGAAGCAATATAGATATCAAATGGTCAAGATCATTTATTAAAAAAAAAGCCAGTAAGCTTAATAATTACATTGGAGTAAAGTATCATATTAAAACGATTTTTTCACCTGGCACCATTGCTTTGCACAATTTTAAAAACGGCTATTGCGGCATTTCTAAAATTGAAGATGGAAAATATTGCCTGTGCTATCTTACAACAGCGGCAAACCTGAAAGCAAATGATAATTCAATTACAGCAATGGAAGAAAATATTTTAAAAAAAAATCCATTTTTAAAAGAGATATTTTCAACATCAGAATTTCTTTATTCCTCGCCTGTAACTATTTCTCAAATTAGCTTTGATAAAAAAAAATCCGTAGAAAACCATGTACTTATGATCGGTGATGCTGCAGGGATGATAACACCTCTATGTGGCAATGGAATGAGCATGGCTTTTAATGCAGGTAAAATTGCTTTTAACAATATTGATAAGTATTTAAGGAACCATATCTCACGTAAACAAATGGAAGATGAATATAGTGATCAATGGAATAAACATTTCGCTGGGCGTTTACGGGCAGGAAGAATTATACAGAATTTCTTTGGAAAAGAGTGGGTAACAAATGTTTTTGTAGGTACCATTAAACACTTCCCGTTTCTCATTAGGCTATTGATCAGGTCAACGCATGGAAAGCCCTTTTAACAGGTTATCTTTGCACAAATGATGCGCCCTCAACCAATCATACTGTTCGATGGAGTTTGCAATTTTTGTAATGCCATAGTAAATTTTATTATCACACAGGATACAAAAAAAGTATTCCTTTTTGCCGCATTGCAATCCCGGGCAGGTAAACAATTACTGGAACAATACAAAATTAACTGGATGGCAAATGATTCATTTGTAGTAATTGAAAATGCGAAAGCTTATCAAAAATCAACTGCGGTTTTAAGGCTTTATAACAAACTGGCGTGGTATTGGAAATGGTCGCAGATATTTTGGATAATTCCAAAGTTTATTCGGGATGCTGTTTATAATTTAATTGCAAAAAACCGCTATAAATGGTTTGGGAAAAAAGATGAATGTATAATACCAACTGCGCAATTAAGGGCAAGATTTTTGAACTGATTTTACTATGGCTAACAAAAAAACACTCATCTTAGGCGCATCTGCAAATCCTGACAGATATAGTTACCTGGCATTAAAAAAACTTAATGCCAACAATCACACAGTAGTGGCTATTGGCAAAAGAAAAACAAAGGTTGATAATATAGAGATTGATACAGAAAAAAAAGCCATAGAAAATATTGATACAATTACTCTCTACCTTAACTCCAACAATCAAAAACAATACTACGATTACATTTTATCATTACATCCCCGGCGTATAATTTTTAATCCTGGCGCAGAAAACGAAGAGCTGAGTTCCTTAGCCGCTAAAAATGGTATTAAAACTATGGAGGCTTGTACTCTTGTACTCTTAAGCACAGGTCAATATTAATAATCCTCACTATAGTATTCTTTTTTAAAAGAATTATCACATTCCTCTTATCTCATTTTTGTAGGATAATGCCTGGTTAATAACACCCGCCCCGAAGTTATACGGTTGTATTAATACCAGTTTCTCCACACGTAGTTGCACGCCTTTTTAATGTTTATACTCGATTATTTAGACTGACGTAATTTTTAATAACAAGATGCGTTTTAATTGTAGTCGTTGCTGTAAAAACAAATTAAATCCCTATGAAAACCTTTTTTAAACCATGCATGTTTTTTTTATTACTTGTTAGCGCCTATAGCATACAAGCACAAAAAACTGATTTGCGTCCCAGGCTATTTAACGGTGTTGAAAATAAGATCAGCTATCCAAAAACTGAACTTGAAAAAATATTTACCCAGCGCCAGGGAGGCAAATACCAGGTATCTCTTCCCGGCAATTTTAAATTTGCAGGTACAATAGTTTCCTCAGTACAGCGATATGATAATCTTAAAAGCTTCCTGATAAAATCGGAGGTTTTAAACGGTGCCATATTCGCTGTTTCCAAAAGAATAAATGATGATGGCACTATCAGCTTTACCGGAAGAATAATTAATGACAAATATTCTGATGGCTATGAATTAAATGCCGATGCAAGCGGGAACTATTCTCTTACTAAAATAAATATGAACGAACTGTTGCAGGATCGCTGATATGTTTATTACACCCTTACGTTTTAGAATCCAATTTGAAAACCCAATACATGAAAAAATCCCTTATCCTCTTTATTTTTTATACGCTATTTACTTCCCTTAGTTTATTAGCACTGCCAAAACTTAGCAGTTTACCAACTGCGCCTGCAACTATTTTTCTCGATTTTGATGGACATTTTGTTACATCAACTTTATGGAATGGAGGTAACTCAATTGATTGCGCATCTTCCGGAATGAATGATGCCCAGATAACAGAAATATTTAACCGGGTATCAGAAGATTACCGGCCCTTTAATGTAAATATCACTACGGACTCTGCAGTATTTTTAGCAGCTCCGCTTACCAAAAGAATCAGGATGATTATTACCACAAGCAGTGCATGGTATCCCGGGGTTGGTGGTGTAGCATTTGTAGGTTCATTTACGTGGGGTGATGACACACCGGCATTTGTTTTTACCAACCGGCTGGGGCCTTTCAATACTAAAATAGTAGCAGAGTGCTGCAGTCATGAAAGCGGACATACAGTAGGGTTATCACACCAGTCAAAATATAATGATAATTGTGCATTAACCGCCACTTATAATGATGGTATAGGAACAGGAGAAACCGGCTGGGCCCCGATTATGGGCAACAGTTATTATAAAAATCATACCGGTTGGAACAATGGTCCAACACCCGGCGGGTGTAATTCCTTACAGGATAATCTTACTATTATAACTACTAAAAATGGTTTTACCTATCGTACTGATGATCACAGTGATGATCCGGGTATCAACCCAACTCTAATGGTTATTGCTAATAAATCATTCTCAAATAGTGGCATAATAACTACCACAAGTGATAAAGATGTTTTTCAGTTAGATATTTCGCAAACCGGAACAGTACATTTAAATGCGCTTCCTTTTTCAGTTGGTGCTGATGATAACGGTGCAGACCTGGATATTAAAATAACATTGTTGAATGCACTTATGCAACCAATTAATGTTTACAATCCTGCTGATCTGTTAGATGCTGCTTTTGATACAATTCTAACTTCCGGCAGATATTATGTAATGTTAGATGGTACAGGCAATAACTTTTCAACAGATTATGGAAGCTTAGGGTCATATACTATAAGCGGAACTTTTACAGCCATAAATCTCTTACCTGTTACTGATATAGCCTTAAATGGTAAAATTGATGATAACAAACATAATTTAAGCTGGAATATAATATCTGGTGAACCGGTAAAATCATTGGATATAGAAAGCTCAACCGATGGCACACGCTTTAAAAGTGTTACAAACCTTAGCGCTAAAGTCAACAAATTCACTTACGATCCATTTATTAAAATAGAGATATTTTATCGCCTTAGGGTTACTTCCATCAAAGGCGAGGTAGTTTATTCGAATATTATAGCATTGAAATCCGGGGGTAACACAGAAAAATCATTTACAGTATCAACAATGGTTCACGATGAAATTTTAGTGAATGCATCAAAAGATTATACGTATATGCTATTAGATGGAAATGGCAGAGCAATTGCCAAAGGCAGCAACAGGGCAGGTATACAAAGAATTAATATTAATAATCACCCTAAGGGCATATATGTTATGCAGATAATTAGCCAAAACGAAAGAGTAACAGAAAGAATTATAAGACAGTAAGGTAGATTCATGTGTAAGTTAAGGGTCAGCGTTAGGGGCTGGCCCTTTTTTTTATTTAACGGTGGTGGGAATTTAATTAATCCCTGAACCAATTGCGCAAAAAAGGGGGAAGATCGAATACCTTTATTTTTCGACTAAAATTCTTTTTAATAAACTTTATTCGCCATCATCGTCTTCTTCCATATACGCTTCAATTGTCCATTTGTCATTCAAATTTTTACGCCATGCACGATATCCAATTGGTATATCTATTGCAGTCTTTACACTGTCATCTTTTTCTAAAATATTGCCTAAACTTACAAGCATTATATTCTCGTTAGAATTTGTAGAATAATCGTCCATGAATGAAAGAAAATTATCACTGGAGTGATAAACTCTTGTTATAAGCTCATTGTCAAGCATGATTTTTTTGGTTGTGAATACTACAGTATTTAAGGACATTTCAATCCTAACTTCTTTCTTAAAAAAGTCAAAAAATCCCATAATGATTAATTTAAATTGCCGCTTACACTTAAATATACGCAACTCTTTTAAATCCTTTTCTTTAGATCTTTATCAATTGCAGCTATGAACTTTTAATTGTCTAGGTTAAAAGTTGATTTAACCATAGTTAAGTTTTTATTATATTTTACTAAGACACATTGGATATGAATTATTTGGTTAACTTTAAAAAACCCACATTCATATGCTCTGGAGAAAATTCAATGGCGACCCGGTTCAATTACCCATAAAAACTGCAGTTGAAAATGCCATTCAAAAAGAAACGCAGGCCGGCTTCAAATTAAAAGTGTGCATAGGAACCGATAGCCAGGTTAAAGCCCATGAAACGGAATTTGCAACAGTGATCGTTTTTTTAAGAGAAGGACGTGGTGGGTTCATGTTCATTCATAACGAAAAAACTAAATACCGCTATAGCATTAAAGAGCGCATGCTTGTTGAAGTGGCCAAAAGTATTGAAATTGCTTATGAGCTTTGCGACTTGTTTACCTTGTACGATGTTGATATGGAAGTGCATGCTGATATTAATACCAATCCGCAATTTA
>JBDSAQ010000195.1:0-6820 GCA_039922095.1 Ginsengibacter sp.
CGATAGCTATCGGAAGCCCGGTAGGTCGTTTTGTTGTTTGCATAAAAAAGGTTTTTTAGTTCATGCAAAACAAAGCCTCTTTATTCTTGAAGAGGCTTACTAACTACCGAAGGTTTAGTACAACATGAATAGTTTTGTGCAAGCGTTTTAGATATCCAGACACGCCTACTTACAACATAGCTGGGAAAGAATGCAAGAGTATACGCAAGGGCTCAACACATCAGATACATTCTTTTTTCAAACAGTCAGCCTTGTTCCTGCGCTTCTTTTACAAAGGTCATTGTCTGAATAAGTAAGCCCTGTTAAGCGACCAATTCGGATTCTTTGATCCTGGTACCTCTAACCAGTAACCATATACCAAAAACCAGCTCACCAATGGCAAAAAACTTCATCCGGGAAAGGTCATAATTTTTAAAGAAGTAAGGCTGTAAACTATGTATAATCCAAGATGCACCAGCGAGCATGATTAGTACTCCCATTACTTTCGGTATATATGAAGCTTTGCAAATTAACAGACCGCCAAATACCAGGTAAATGCCGAAAATAATATAAGCAAGGTTCATGGCAGATCGGTGGCCATTCACCAATTGCAAAACTTGCTTGTGTTTATATGCTTCTTCGATACCCGGCAACTTCACCAAATCTAAAACATAAATAAAGTTGGAAAGAGCAACGATAGCAAGGATAGCATACACAACCCTTAACCATGCCCCAAGCAGGGCTAACGATGCATTCACAGGCCTTAAAAATATATACAGTGCCCACGCCAGCACTATATCATATATAAAAGTAAAAAGCATAGCGTAAATGCCGGATAGAAAAAGCTTAGGGTGGTTCAACACGTTTTGCGTGGTTTGTGCTGCATCATTATAATTGATGATTTTTGGAAAAACATAAAACTCTCCATAAGGAGCCGTCAGTAACATTATTGGAAGCCCGGCTATTAGTGCGGCTGTACGCATTGAAATACCGCCATTCTCTTTTATCATAATAATGAATTTTTAAAATTTAATTATGGGATTAATTGTTCCTCTGTTCTTTAAAGCCTCTTATCAGGCACCAAAGTTTGGTAAGCCGCCAACTCTTTCTCTTTCCATTTTGTAACATCGACGCCCTTCACAAGAAGCCATAAACAAAATGACGTTTCTGCTATAAAGGGAGGTAACATAAATAGCAAGTTTGCAATTTTAGGTGCGATGATTAACGCAAAGCTGTTTGTTATATAACACAGGCCGGCAACTTGCATTAGCGCACCTATAGTTTTTGGAATGTAGCCAGATTTGATGATGAGGTAACCCAGGATAAGGCATTCAAAACCAAAAAACATGAGACTGATACCAAACCCGTATTCATCTGACTTAATAGAAAGATATGATAAAGTGTGAAGCTGGTCCGGAGTAAATGCCTTTAAGTAATTTCCTGTGCCCAAAGGAAATAAGGATTGCACAAGACTAACCTTTGTGGCAACCATAACAGCCGTTTGAACCAGGTTGAATAACACTGCAACTAAAGCGAGATTCTTATTTACAGGTTTAAATAATAAATAAAAGATAAACATTAGAGGAACGTCGCAAACGTGCATTAAAAGATCCCCTGCAATGCCGATCCTCCAGAGCGTTTCATAATGCAGAATGTTAGCAGCTGTCCCTGCGGGATCGCCGGAAACAACAATTTTATTCTTGATGAGGAGTTCGCCGAAAACGCCGGTAATGATTATTATTAAATACAGCACACCGCCGGCTCTTGCAATCTTTTTTATGGGTGTAAATTTTTCTTCCATACTGAAATAATTTATGTAGTTGTTTTGATTGAATTTTTAAGCATGGCCGGGATGATGCCGACTATAAATTTTCTCTTATAAGAAATTATTCACAAGAATATTTGTTTCTTATTTATTAAAAAAGAGGTAGTCAACAGACTACTGTATGATGCCCATGAATAACCGCAGGATGTCAATGGGGATTGATCATCACCCTACGGTAATTCATTCACCGGCAGGCGCAGTCTGTTGACAAAGGCTACATCAATAAGAGAATGATGTTATCTTTCCTTTTGAATAAACAGTAAATGGCAATTCGTATAAAAAGAAAGTTTATCCTTTATTTATTCATCACAGCGGCTTACCTGTTTTTATGGATGCATACTGACCTGGCTGCAAACCCAGGTAAGTTTATCGCCAGTTTAATTAATAGCCTTTGGAAAGTAATTTATACTGTTGGATTAAATTTTTTGTATTTCGAGTTGATATTACAATTCGTTACTTCGGCGAGAACTAACAGGACTATTACTGTTCTGCTCTTCCTATCCAGCCTTATTATTTACCTTATAATATTTGCGGCAGGAATATATGCATGGCAGCAGTTCGGCATACTCATAAATATTTATAATCCTTTTAAACAGTTCTCCAACTTAAAGCAAATAGTTGCAGCTATCTTAACTTTTAGTATCGATTCATTTGTTGTGTTCGGGTTTTTTAAACTACTTTTTGATTACATCCAATTTAGATACGAAGGGCAACAGCTTCGGCTGGAAAAAAAACAGGCGGAATTAGTATTCTTAAAAGCGCAGATAAATCCGCATTTTCTGTTCAATACATTAAACAATATTTATTCGTTATCGCAGTATGAACCACAACTGGTATCTGAATCTATCCTTCGATTGTCAAAACTTCTTCGTTATATGTTGTATGAGACCAGCAGCGACTTCATTACTATTGATAAAGAAATAAAAATTCTTACAGACTACATTGATCTTGAAAAGCTACGTTATAGTGAAGCTGTTACAATTGATTTTAAATCTGATATTGAGAACTCTTCTGAAATGATTCCGCCGTTGTTGCTGATACCTCTTATAGAAAACGCATTTAAACATGGCGTTTCCGAATCCAGGGGAAAGCGCTTTATTAATATTGAGTTTGTTCTGCAAAAACAAAAATTATACTTTGCTGTCAAAAATTCCAGTGATGCTACTTCGAACGATAAGAAATCAAAAGAGAATATTGGCCTCCCCAATCTAAGGCGTCGGCTTAACCTGCTCTATAAAGAATTTGATTTATTTACCGAACAGAAAAATTCAATATTCACTGCTGTTTTAAAGATCAATCTTTCAACCCATGTCTAAAATAAAATGCATAATTGTTGAAGATGAGCCACTGGCAAGAAAAGTACTTGAAGGTTATGTTTCACGGGTCCCCTTTCTTGAATTACAAGGATCATTTGAGGATGCCGTTTATGCAATGGACCATCTTAGAGAACATAATGCTGATCTTATGTTTTTAGACATTAATCTTCCCCAAATAAAAGGGGTTACCTTTCTTAGAACATTACCTGATCCACCGGCAGTGATCATTACAACTGCCTACCAGGAGTATGCATTGGAAGGGTATGAGCTAAATGTAGTGGACTATCTTTTGAAGCCCTTTGGGTTCGAACGTTTCCTGGCGGCTATCAATAAAGTAAGAAAACAAAAGCATCCGGAGAAGTTAACTGTTGAAGACACGAAAGATTATTTGTTTGTGAGTATTCAGCTTAAAAAAGTAAAAATTTTCTTCTCTGAAATTTTGTATATCGAAAGTCAGAAAGAATATATTAAGATTGTAACGCATGATAATTCTTATCTAACAAGAATGGGTACGCATGAAATAGAGGCACTTTTACCCGGTTCACTTTTTAAAAGAATACATCGGTCTTTCATTGTTTCCATTCATAAGATACGCTCATATAATTCTGAAATGGTTGAAATAAACGGGACTACCATTCCAGTGGGGAGAGGTTATAAAGATGTGCTGAGCAGATTATAAATCATGTGTGCAGAGGTTTTCACAGACCAAAAACCATAGATGACTATTCTTCATTTTATTTATATTTATTGCCAACAGTTTAATCATCTTTTACTTTACAAGTGGGTTTATGGTAAACAGGAAAATTTACCGAGTTTGCTATAAAACATAATTCGTTTGCTTTTGTATGCAATTCGTTTGCTTTTTCAATCATCAAGTTTTCTGTTACAGTTACATATGGATTTAAGGTAACTTCTGTAAAATGCCCGCCACCGTTTGGAGTTTCTACCATAATTCCTGCAGCATTATCAATGTAATCAACAACAATAACACCTGCTACTGCACATAAATGTAAATATGAAAGCAAGTGGCAGGAGGATAAAGCAGCGAGTAAAAGCTCTTCGGGATTATGCCTCGTTTTATCTCCACGAAATACAGGATCAGAAGAAGCTAACAACTCTGCTTTATGATCAATAATAATTGTGTGGCTTCTTTCATAGGCTCTATAATTTGAAGTCCCTGTTCCTTTGTTGCCTGTCCATTTTAAAATAAGGTTATAATTATGTTGTCCGTTCATAGTGTTTTATATCTTTTTTTATGAGTGTAGTGATTTAATCAGAACCATTCTTCCATCCATTCTTTGGATACCTGTTTTCCTTTTTCATAATTATCTACAACCACAATTAACTGGTTTGAATGGTCGCTGTATTGAACCAGGATATTCACGTTTGCATCAGCAAGTTTTCTGCAAAACATACCTAATTGCCCCGGAACATCCTGCCTGAGTTTTTGAATAATTACATCGTTTATTTTTATCACTTTTATCTTTACTTGTTCCAGCACTTCCCTGGCTTTTTCTGCTTCCTCAACTAAAAAATGTGCAATTGAAACTTCTCCGTTTTCAAATACACCGCCTCCTTCCAGGCTTATTTTGTTTCTGCCTAAAGTTTCACCCATAAGGGCTAATGTACCCATTTTGTTTTGTAATATTATTTCTATGTCTTTCATTTTCAACGCATATTAAAAAAGATATACAATTTAATTTAAGAGTTGTTACTGCTGTTTTAAATTCGGATTAGAAAAAATTGTCTTGAAAGTTGAAAAATATTTAAGCATTCATTTTGATTGTAAATTATTTGCATGATGGCCTTTTTTACGGCATGGAGTGCTGTGACCAATCAATACCATTTTATAGTCACGACAGGTTTTGAAGACATCGGAATATCAAAATTTAGTAATTGGTGCTCATAAGTAAAATCAACCTTTTTACCATTCACTAAAACAACCAACGGAATATGTTTAGAATAAGCTTTAAACGAACCGCCTTCGTAAAGTTGTATGGCGATTTCTTTACCTTTCCATTGTTCATTTAATATGGTAGCGGGTGCGTTATATTTTGATACGAGCCCAAAAGCCGCAAACTCATTTTTAACCGGCACAGCATAAACTAATTCATAACCCATCCTGGTTAGTTCAATACCAAAGGAATCGGTTGCTTTTGCAATATTAAGTTTCCCTGAAAAATATTCATACATCGCAAAGTTCTTTCCCTGTAATCCGTTAACATCTGCCAGCTTATAACTCCCGCTTACTTTATCGGTATCGGCTGCATTAAATAATGCAAGCAGGCCCGCATTTCTCACTTTAGAAAAAGCTTTAAAAAGTGATGGGCTTTGTAACTGAAATAAACAATCTTCAACCGGTAACAATGCTGTATGAGCACGGATAGAGCGCCCATCGGAAAAGACCAGCTTATTTAAAATTTCGAAATTTTGCTCACCGGGTTTATCAGTTAAATAAATCGGGCCATTATTTAAAGTGCGTGCCAATGCATGAAACACGGCATTGGGATTATGAGATTGAAACATATCCAAATCTGTATATACCATTTGCGAAAAATAGAGCCCGTTGTACAAAGCCTGTAATACATGTGCAGCAGCATTTCCACGCTGCAGATTGTAGTTTTCATTTTTTTCGTAGGGAAAATAATCTTCTACAGAACGGGCTACTGCCGAAGTGCCAAAATTCAGATAAGCATCGGCCGTCATATCCATGCAATTAATTACAGCCCCGTTAAAATATTTATTTGCTGATTGGTACAATGCAGCATGCATCTTTTGTGATAAATTAAATATGGGGTAATTATTTACAGCCATTCTTTCAACAGCTAACTGGTTATCAACCTTTATAAAATCAACGCCTTCATTTTTTAAATAACTGTGCATTGAGCTATAAAAATTATAGAGGTTATAGCCTTCGGGTTTTAGAAAATAATAAGTTTTAGTGGGGGAGTTTTCTACATCAACCCGTTCATGCTGCGTCCATGAAAACATTTTATTTTTGTTTTGCAGTCCCAAAGCCGAGGCCGGATCAATACCATTCCAATAACCATTAAATGCATGCCAAACACCAACGTATTTTATTCTGTATTGTTTTTTTAATTTATCAATCAAAGGCTTAAATCCATTCGGAAATTTATTTGAATCGGGTAGTAAAGATTGAAGCTGCGAGTGCTGGTGTTGAAACCATCCATCATCTATTAATACAAAACCCAGCGGAAATTTCTTTTCGGTAAAAGTCTTTACACCCTCAATGATATGTTCCTCATTTAAATTTTTACCCATATCAGAGGAATTCCACGTACACCATCCAATGTATTGCAGGGGCCCGGGCAATTTCTTTTTAGAAAGTGTATTCTCCGGCATACCCATTTCTTTTAGTGCGATAAGATATATCCGGCTAAATAATTCATAAGGATTTTTTCCAAATGCTATTGCCATAGCCGGAACCTCTTTTATGTTTTTATTTTCGGCATAACTTATCGCCTTACTCCCCCATTTACCAGGCAGGCTGCCGATTGTTGTTCTAAAGCCGTTACCACTTAACGGTACAGCAGCGCCGAACAAACCGTCATTATATTGCCAGTAAAAAAACTGAACATCCGAGGCTTCCATTTTTGTAGCATCCGTTATAGCTATTGGCTTTGACCAGCTATTCCAGGGTTTATAGCGCCATATTGTAACCCCTTGTTTTAAATGGGGT
>JBDSAQ010000196.1:0-20282 GCA_039922095.1 Ginsengibacter sp.
CAAAATTACACTTAACTTTAAAAAATATTTTCAGCCTTCATAACCCTGAATAATAATCATATCCTTGCTCATACCAATAATCCGGAGGCCGCTCATTGCTGAATGAAATAGTGCCAATTCTTTTTAAATGCTTGATGCCATATTTTACAGGTATTATCAAACGAAGCGGGTATCCCTGGTTCATTGGTAAAGGCTGGCCGTTCATCTCATAACATAATAGTGTTTGCGGGTGCATCATGGAAGGCATATCAATACCTACATAATAACCTTTATCAGGCGTTACTAACCCTGCATACTTTTCATTGGTTTGCGCTTTAAGGCCATAGTTTGCAGCAAAATCAGAAAATTTTACTCCTCCCCAATATGTTATCTGGCTCCAGCCTTCAATGCATTTGAAATCAAAAATTATCTCAGTTTTTGGTAAAATTTTTAATTGATCTAAAGTAACCAGCAAGGTATCCCCTGGGTTTCTTATTACCCGGAGTTTCCAGTTTGCAGTATCAAAATTTTTATTCATCCCCAGGTTACCATTTACCCTTACTTTTTTAACTGCTGATGATAAAGGAAATGTTTTTGCTAAATTATCTTTGCTGAAAACTTTATTAAACACACCTTCATTATAATTCAATACTTTTCTAAGTGGCTTTATCGCACCCATTTCCTTTGGATTGTGATTTAACCATTTCCATGCAGCGATTGCCAAAACAATCAATAAAAGAAAAATTACAAAAGATACCAGGGTTTTATTCCTGATAGATTTTGATGAAATTTCATGTTGTTTATAGGGTATCATTTTTTTCCATTTCATTATTTTGAGAAGGCGTTTTTAAGCCCGGTTGCGGGGAAGGAGGTGGCATAACTTCAAAGCCAGTCACCATACCCCTGAAGTTATTCCATCCCGCAATAATTACCTGTATTATATGCACTAAAAAAAATAAACAAAATAATAAGGTTAAAATAAAATGCTCTGCTCTTGCCCATTCATAACCGCCAAGCAGGCTGCATAAAATATTAAACTGGGCAGGCTTATAAATAGCAAGACCCGTAAGCAAAGAGCCTGCTCCCATAAAAATAGTGCCCGTATACGCAAGGCGCTGTGCTGCATTATATTTTTTTTGCGGCGGTAACCCTTTTTTTATATGCAGGTCGTGCAAAATAACCTGCCATGATTCTTTTAAAGATTTTTTATTAGGTGCTATCAATCTCCATTCGCCTGAAAAAATAAGGTACAAAACATATATAAAACCATTAATCGCAAACAGCCACATAAATACAAAATGAAAACTCATGCCTTCTGCTAAACGAAAAGGAATATTGAGCGCTTTATAAAAACTATCAGGAAAAAATTTTAAAATGGTTTTATCGCCCCAGCCAACCCGGTAAACATCATTAGCCCAATAGATCAGCAGCCCGCTCCAGGTCATTATAAATAAAACAGGGAAATTTATCCAATGAAACCACCTTATAGCCAGTGGATGTTTTTTTATAATTTTTTTCATTTGCAGCAGAAATGGAAGTCTGGGATTAACGTTCAGGTTGTGAAAAACAAATGTACAAAAGAGAAAAATGATTTACCCAAATCATTCCTCAATACTATTGAGCTTACCCTCAACACGGCGACAAAGGTTCTGAAAGCTTTTTATAATTCTCAATATGTCAATAAATCTTTTAACTAAATGATTGGTATAGGGCCTGCCTTCAAATTAATAATCTAAGATGCCCTCTTTATTAATTTTTTTTACAGTATTTTGTAAATCTCATTAACCATAATGTAATTGCTTGTTATGAATAAAAGAAAAATCTTTGGCTGGAGTATCATTGTTGCACTTGGTGGCTTTCTGTTTGGCTTTGATACTGCAGTTATTTCCGGCGCAGAACAATCCATCCAAAAATTCTGGAGCCTTAATACCTGGGAACATGGACTCACTGTATCAATAGCTTTGATCGGTACCATTGCTGGCGCATTAACGGGTGGTATCCCTTCTGATAGATTAGGAAGAAAAACAACCTTAATTATTATTGCTGCCCTGTATTTATTTTCATCAATAGGCACTGCATTAGCAGGTAACTGGTATTTGTTTTTGTTCTTCAGATTTTTAGGAGGCATTGGAGTTGGTGCATCATCAGTTACTGCGCCAGTCTATATTTCAGAGATTTCCCCACCGGAGATGCGGGGCAGGTTAGTAGCCATGTTTCAATTTAACATTGTGCTGGGTATTGTGATCTCTTATTTTTCAAATTACCTTATCGGGGCAAGTGATGCCTCATGGAGGTGGATGCTGGGTGTGCAGGCCTTTCCTTCTTTGTTGTTTTTAATCTTATTAAAGTATGTTCCTGAAAGTCCGCGGTGGCTGGTTTTAAAAAGAAATAAAATTGCAGAAGCAAAACGTATTTTAAACATCATAAATCCTTTTACTCATGAAGAGGTTTTGAAAAACATACAGGAGAATGATATAGAAGAAAAAGCATTGGGCAATTCGAATCAATTGTTCACCCAAAAAAATAAATTTCCTGTTTTTCTTGCAATCGTATTTGCCATATTCAACCAGGTTTCAGGCATCAATGCAATTATTTATTATGCTCCAAGAATATTTGAAATGACAGGTTTGGAAAGAAGTTCCTCTTTACTTTCAACAGTGGGGATAGGCGCTGTAAATTTGATCTTTACTTTAATAGCTATTAATTTTATTGATAAGATAGGAAGAAAAAAACTTATGCTTATTGGTTCTTTCGGGTTGATTGCAACTTTAGGGTTAGTGGCTTATACCTTTTATACACAAAACTTTGGGGGTATTGCAATTACCGTTTACCTGTTAATGTACATAGCCTTTTTTGCGTTTAGCCAGGGGGCCGTTATATGGGTTTTTATTTCTGAAATATTCCCTAACCAGGTACGGGCTAAAGGGCAAACTCTCGGAAGCTTTACTCATTGGATAATGGCAGCATTAATCGCCTTTTCTTTTCCGGCGCTTACTGAAAAATTAGGAGCAGGGAATACCTTTTTATTTTTTAGTATAATGATGGTTATACAACTTTTATTTGTTTGGAAGATAATGCCTGAAACTAAGGGCAGATCTCTGGAACAATTAGACCGTAACCTTGTAATGCATTAATCAAACTTTCTGTTTGATGCAATTATTGTAATGCACAAGCCCATAAAGGCAATCAGAGTAAATGATACTCTTAAACTTGTAGCTCCGGCAATTATCCCAATAACAGGTGGCCCAAGTAAAAAACCTAAAAAACCAATGGTAGATACGGCAGATAATGCAGTGCCAGCCGATAATACTTTTGATTTTCCTGCTACACTATATACAAGGGGAACAACTGAAGACACACCAAACCCAACAAGAAAAAATCCAATAACGGATGTAATCAGATATGGGAAAATTACAGCAATCAATAACCCTGAAGCCGTTAATATTCCACTTAGCTGAAGCGTAAATTTCAATCCAAATTTATTAGTGAACCAATCGGCAATAAAGCGGCCTGTAGCCATTGTAAGCATAAATGCAGTATATCCGGCGCCAATCCAGGCCTTATCAACTTTTAAAACTTTATCAAAGTAAACACCACTCCAGTCGAACATAGCGCCTTCGCATATCATCGAGCAAAAAGCAATCAATCCCAGGTTGATCAGTGATTTTTCAAATTTAAAAACAAGGGGCTGGTTTGGCTTGGCATTAAAATCTTTTGCAAGGGTAAACCGAAAGTTTATAGCAACGGCAATAAAAACTATTGCTGCAATTAAAAGGAAGTGATTAAAGGGAATAATATTTTTCCCCGTCATAATTGTTCCGATGGCAGCCCCGGTAAAGCCTGCAATGCTCCATATGCCATGGAACGAGGCCATAATGGATCGTTGATATAATGCCTCTACCCCGAGTGCCTGGGTATTCACTGATATGTTTACCAGGTTGCCAACAAAGCCAAAGAAAAACAATGACGATGCTAATTGAAATGTTGTGTTTGAATATCCAATGCCCAATAAAATAACCGCATAAATTAATATTGCACTTATCACAATCTTTTTACTTCCAAATTTATTTATCAGTCGTCCGGAAACAAGCAGGGACAATAATAACCCTATAGGAAGAGCGAATAGTACCATACCAAGTTCACTGTCAGATAAATCTAATTTTTGGCGGATGGTTGGTATTCTTGAGGCCCAGCTTGAAAAACAAAATCCTAATAAAAAGAATAATGAGCCAACAGATATCCTGTAAATTAATCTTGGGTGATCTTTTTTAAGCATTGCTTGTAATAAGCCGCAAATCTATTTCATTAGTTTTGTTTACTTCAATCAAATGTTAAAGCATTTTAGTTACAGGGAATTGAGTAGATTATAAAACAAATTAACTACTTCTTTGATTTGCTTAACAGATAGTTTCCCTGCTTTCCACTGCAACATTTTGAACATCACTAACAGCGTTTCCTGTCCTGTTCTGATATCCTGGTAAATTATTTTGTGCAATGGTTAACTCAGAGGTAAGGTTTGCAATATCATTAGTTACTTCTAAATATTCTTTGTTTAATTTTAGCGTACCTGCAGCGGTTTTATATTTTTGAGAAAAGGCAGAAAGACTTGCCATAGGTAACTATTATTACAGGTAAGAACAGCTTAATTTTTTCATTTTATTTGTTATTGTATTTTATTTGAACTGAGAATGTTTATAAAGACAGCTGGGCAGTAAACAGGCCTAAGACAACTGTAGGAACAAAGTTTAATCTAAAATCCACCCGGTTCATTTGTTGAAAGTATCATTAATGCTGACATTATAAGCATTTCTTAAAAACTTCGTTCCTTTGACGTTAATTGAAATTATGTGTAATCAAAAAAAATCATGAATCATAAAAAATATATAATGAAGGCTGAAGAGGAAATGGAATTTATGCCTATCATTCCTCTTAATGAAGATGGAACAGATACTATTGACGATGTGCCGATCCCTGCGCAGATGCGCTTGCTCCCTTTACGTAATACTGTTTTGTTTCCCGGTGTAGTATTACCAATTACAGTTGGAAGAGATAAAAGTATTAAGGCGGTTAATGATGCTTATAAAGCAGATAAATTAGTAGGAGTAATATCACAAAAAGACAGCGCAGTTGAAGAACCGACTGTAAGTGACCTGGTAAGTGTTGGAACGGTTGCAAAAATTGTTAAGCTTATAAAGATGCCGGATGGAGGTACTACCATAATTATACAGGGAAAACAAAGATTTAAAATTGATGAAATAACTGAAGAAGAACCATATTTTAAAGCCAATATAACCGTATTGGAAGATGAGGCATTAACTAATGATGATGATTTCAGCGCTATGGTTGGTTCAATAAAAGAACTGGCTGCGCAAATAATAAACCTATCTCCCAACTTACCTTCAGAAGCATCTATCATTTTAAAAAATATTGAGAATCCTGCATTTCTTATACATTTTGTAAGCAGTAACCTAAATAGCAGCTTGCCCGAAAAACAACGTTTACTGGAAATAAATAATATTAAAGCCAGGGCAGAAGTGTTAATGAATTTATTGCATACAGAATTACAATATGCAGAACTAAAAAATAAAGTAACCAACAAAACCAGGGCTGAGCTTGATAAACAGCAAAAGGATTATTTTTTGCAACAGCAAATGAAAGCTATTAAAGAAGAGCTGGGCGGTGATAGTAATGTAGCTGAAGTAAAAGAAATGCAAAAAAAAGCGGAAGGGAAAAAATGGACAACTGCTGCCAAAGAAATGTTTAATAAGGGTGTGGAAAAGCTTGAAAGAATGCACCCCTCCACTCCGGATTATTCAATAGTATATAACCATTTGGATCTTATGCTTGATTTGCCCTGGGCTGATTATACCAAAGATCAGTATGATTTAAAAAAAGCCAAAAAGATATTAGACAATGATCATTATGGAATGCATAAAATAAAAGAACGAATACTTGAATACCTGGCAGTATTAAAACTTAAGGGAGACATGAAGAGCCCGATACTTTGTTTTGTTGGCCCTCCCGGTATAGGGAAAACTTCCCTGGGTAAAAGCATAGCAAATGCCATTCATCGTAAGTATGTAAGAGTTAGCCTTGGTGGCCTGCATGATGAAAGTGAAATTCGTGGACATAGAAAAACATATATAGGGGCTATGCCAGGCCGCATTATACAATCTATAAGGAAAATAAAATCATCAAACCCTGTTATGATTTTAGATGAAATAGATAAGGTCGGCAATGATTTCAGAGGTGACCCATCTTCCAGTTTATTAGAAGTTTTAGACCCCGAACAAAACAATAGTTTTTACGATAACTATTTAGAACTGGAGTACGACCTTAGTAAAGTATTATTTATTGCTACGGCAAATAATTTGCAAAACATTCAACCTGCTTTGCGTGACCGGTTAGAAATTATTGATCTAAGTGGTTACGCAGTAGAAGAAAAAATAGAGATTGCAAAACGTCATTTATTACCTAAGCAAAAAGAAGCACATGGACTAAAGGATGTAAGCTTTAAGATTAGTGATGCTGTACTGGAAAAAGTGATATCAGACTTTACCCGGGAAAGTGGTGTACGGGAATTGGACAGGCAACTCGCATCCATTATGCGCAACCTTGCAAAAACCTATGCTGTTACAGGTAAATTAAAACCGACCATCAGCCTTGGAGATATTCAAAAAATTCTGGGAAGATCAAGATATAATAATGAGATGTACAAAACAGCTAACATGGCCGGGGTTGCTGTTGGCCTTGCATGGACTTATGTTGGGGGTGATATACTGTTTATTGAAACCACCACAAGTGATAATGGCAAAGGAGAATTAAAGCTTACAGGTAATCTTGGTAATGTAATGAAGGAAAGCGCTACTACCGCAATGACCTACTTACAGGCCAATGCAAAAAAATATGATATTGATCCGGAAACGTTCATTAAAAAAAATGTACATATTCATATACCCGAAGGTGCTGTGCCAAAAGATGGTCCAAGCGCAGGCATTACTTTAATGACGGCTCTTGCTTCTTCTTTTACTGGTAGAAGGGTAAAGCCCTTTCTGGCTATGACAGGTGAAATTACTTTACGTGGACAGGTTTTGCCCGTTGGTGGTATTAAAGAAAAGGTTTTGGCTGCAAAGCGGGCAGGCTTAAAAGAGATAATAATGTGTGTCCAGAATCAAAGGGATGTTCAGGAGATAAACCCCAATTTTATTAAAGGATTGAAAATTACTTATGTAAAAACAATGCAACAGGTTATGGAGCAGGCTTTAGTTTAACTATGATAGGCTGCTCCAACAACTGATTAAGTTTTTTTGCGGCTATTCTGTTTGCGTTTACCAAATATATTGCCTTCTTTAAGGCCATTTCCTTCAGGACTTCCAAGCCTTGTCATAGCACAACGGAACCCAATTGTGCTGCTGGACTGATCTTCTTCAAGAAAACGCCGGGATCCGGGTGCTAACCAGTATGCCCTGTCATTCCAACTGCCACCCTTAATTACTCTCGATTTATCGCTTATCAAAGTTGTAATGCCGTACCCATAAGAAACCCCCGATATTGAATCTCCATCCAAATAATTTATAACGTCGCCTTTATGATAATTTCTGCGGTTAACACTTTCAGAATCAGTTACGCCAACTTTTTTTAATCTTCCTAATGTGTCTCTCTCAAATTCTCCATCGCCATTTTTATAAAACTTTTCAAATTTATTTCCACGGAAAGGGTTAAAATCATCAGCATCCATTTGTGTCATAGGCCTGTAAACATCACCTACCCACTCACTCACGTTTCCACTCATATTATATACACCAAAACCGTTTGGATAGAATGAAGTAATAGGGCCTGGAATTGCAGCCCTGTCATTCAATCCACCGGCTACACCCATATTATCTCCATTACCTCTTTTAAAATTAGCAAGAAATCTGCCTTGCCAGCTACCCCGGCGATTATCACGCAGCCCATTAATATTATTACTCCATGAGTAAACCTGTTGGTTTGCTATAACTTCCTCACCCGTTTTCTTTTCCTTTTTTCTTGGACTGGGATTTTGAAGTATCATACCGTATGCGGCATATTCCCACTCTGCCTCTGTTGGAAGGCGATAACCTGGCAATAAAATACCATCTTCAAATGTTACTACTTTTCTTGCTCTTCCACTTACATCTTTTAAAACCTTTTTGCCTTTAGGAGCCGTCTTATTATTTATAAGATCCGGATTCAGCAGGTAAGTATCTGTATTAAAGGTCTGGTCACCTTGTCCGCCTTTCATTGCAGCAAGAGGCGACCTTGCATTCAAATACTTTTCTTTAATAAGTATCCCTTCATTAACCCTGTCTGTACGCCAGATACAAAAATCATGTGCCTGCTCCCAGGTAACACCTACCACAGGATAATAATTATATGCAGGATAACGGAAATAATATTCAACATAAGGCTCATTATATGCCAACTCGCTTCTCCAAACTAAAGTATCGGGTAAAGCCCTTCTCATTATAGCTGTATCGTTATCAAATGTGTTGGATAACCAGTATAAATATTCGCGGTAATGAACGTTGGCTACTTCTGTTTCATCAATATAAAATGAATTAACAGACACTCTGCGGGGAATATTGTTCCAGTCACGCATTACATCATCTTCCCTGGAGCCCATTGTAAAAGTACCACCCTGCACAAATATCAAACCCGGGCCCGCCTCTTGTTGCTTATTCTTTATTACGTGAAAGTTGCCAAAGTTTTTATCATCATAATTCCAACCGGTTGCTGAAGATTGTGCTTTCTTCTTACTAAACATTTTGCATGAGGATGAGACAAAAGAAAAAATCAAAACGATGAAAATATTTTTTGCAGATATTAGTCTTAACATGGACATTCGTTTAAAATTTACTAACGGAAAGGTTATCTGATATATTGTATTGAAAATCTTTACTTGTGCGAATATATTTACTTTACGTGATATGAATATATTTGCAATACATTTTTTAATAACCTTAATACATCTTTTGCAAAGCATTCACAATTCAATAATCAATATTACTAACGTGAGCTCCTTTAAACTTTATAAGCAATAAAAAATAGGTGTAAACGTTCATTCGTATATATCCCCATTCAGTTATAATGTCATTAATTAATTGTCTGTTTAAATAAAAAAATTATTTTTACACTCTCCAATTCTCATTACTTATAGAGTATAACTCTCCATAACCAAGATAAAATACGAATGAAAAACGCAACTTTAAAGTTTGCTGCTTTAGCTTTTTTAATAGGAAGTTCTTGTACTCTTATTGCACAAACAAACAGAATAAATGTAGTTACTTCGGCTGTTCCTTTTTTAAGAATTTCCCCGGATGCCCGATCAGGCGGTATGGGAGATGTGGGAATTGCTACTGCCCCTGACGCTAACTCATCTTTTTGGAACCAGGGAAAAATTCCTTTTGCAGTTAGCAAAGCCGCTATTGCCGTTACATATACACCGTGGCTAAAGGGCTTAGACTTAAACGATGTATACCTGGCTTCTTTGGCGGGCTATTACCAGTTAGATGAGTTACAATCTATTTCTGGTTCTATGCGGTATTTTAGTCTTGGTAATATTCAGTTTACTGATGCTTATGGTAATGATTTAAATACATTCAGGCCGCGGGAGTTTTCTATTGACGCAGGCTATGCCCGAAAATTATCAGATAACTTAGGATTAGGTATTGCCTTAAGATATATCAATTCGTCTTTGGCAAGTGGTACCTATGGAGGACAATCATATAAGCCCGGTTCGGCGGTATGTGCTGATCTTAGCATTTTTCATGATGGAACCGCAAGCCATGAAGATGGCAGCGGCTTTAACTGGGGCGCAACTCTAACTAATCTCGGTACAAAAATTTCGTATTCAAACGATGCTACTCAAAAAGATTACATACCCGCAAATCTCGGATTGGGTATAGCGTATACGAAAGTTTTTGATGAAACAAGCAAAGCTACTTTTGCGCTTGATGTAAATAAGTTATTGGTGCCTACCCCTCCTTTGTTTTCTGATGCAGGCAGCACTGCGGAAGATTCAATTAAACTGCTCAAATATCATAATCAAGGTGTTGTAAGCAGTTGGTTCAGCTCCTTTGGTGATGCACCGGGAGGATTTGCTGAAGAGGTTAAAGAGTTCCAGGTTTCTGTTGGTGCCGAATATATGTACAACAATCAATTTGCTTTGAGAGCAGGTTATTTTTACGAAGCCCCAACAAAGGGTGATCGCAAATATTTTACTTTAGGAGTGGGTTTAAACTATAACATGTTTGGCCTTAATTTTTCTTATCTTATTCCTTCAGGCAGCGGTGTAAACCGCAATCCTCTTTCAAACACTTTACGTTTTAGCCTTATTTTTAATTTGGACAAGGATACCAATTTAGGCACTGCTGAATAGTTTCTAAAAATATAAAAAAGCGTTCCTGTAGGAGCGTTTTTTCGTACACGAAAATATTTTTATAGATATTTATAATAGTCAAACCTATAAATATGTCTTTTAGAATAGGTGCCGGTGTTGATTTTCATCAATTAGTAACGGGAAGAAATCTGTGGCTTGGCGGCGTTCATATTCCCCATTACAAAGGTGCTTTAGGCCATAGCGATGCTGATGTATTACTTCATGCTATTTGCGATGCCCTGTTAGGCGCCGCCTGCCTTGGAGATATAGGAGTTCATTTCCCAGACACCTCTGATGAATATAAGAATATTGATAGTAAAATACTGTTGCAAAAAAGTTTCAGTATGCTAAAAAACGCAGGCTATTCCATTGTAAATATTGATACAACGGTTTGTCTTCAGCATCCTAAAATAAAATCTTTTATACCCATAATGCAGCAAACTATTGCAGGCATTCTATCTATGCAAATCAATGATATTTCTATAAAAGCCACAACTACAGAAAAGATGGGATTTATTGGCAGAGAAGAAGGTTTAACCGCATATGCAACAGTTCTTATTACCTCTACATAATAAACTAATATATATTTAAGGTCCGTTCAAAATGTTGATTATTTCTACATTTAAAAACTCTTACCTCCTTACCTTTACTGCCATGCAAAAGGTTTTAGTAAAAGTGGTTAATCAATCTGATAATGATATCCCCGAATATGCTACTTCGGGCTCGGCGGGTATGGATTTAAAAGCTAACCTTCAGAAGCCAGTAAATTTAAAACCTCTACAAAGACAGATGATACCTACCGGGTTATTTATTGAGTTGCCCGATGGATACGAAGCGCAGGTGAGGCCCCGAAGTGGTATGGCACATAAAAAAGGGATTACCTGTTTAAACTCTCCGGGCACTATTGATAGTGATTATCGCGGCGAACTAAAAATAATTTTAATCAATCTTTCTGATTCTCTGCAAACTATTGAGCATGGTGACAGAATTGCCCAATTAGTAATTGCAAAAGTTGAAAAAGCAACATGGGATATTGTTCAGCAATTGAACCACAGCGAAAGAGGCGAAGGTGGATTTGGTCATACTGGAAATTGAGGAGTATAATTTTAAAAATAAATTAATGAAAAATGCTTTTATTTTTTTTGCCTGCATACTTGTTATAAATGTATTACCTGGGTGCAGGTCAACTAAAAAATTGCAAAGTGCTGTTAGTAAAAAAGATACTGTTGTAATTGCAGCAAATACGCCGGTTATTGATACAGCAAAAGAAATTGAAAATATTCTTGTAAATATTAAAAAAAATCACATTGATTTTAAAACTTTTTCTGCAAAAATTAAAGTTGACTATACCGATAACAGGGGCAGGCAACCTGATGTGAATGCATTTGTGCGTATAAAAAAAGACAGCATTATATGGATATCTATCAATGCAACATTTTTAAATATTGAAGCTTTTAGAATACTTATAAATAAAGACAGTATGTGGATACTGAATAAACTGGAAAAAAAGGTTGAATACCATTCATTGGATTATCTTGAAAAAGTTGCTAAAATCCCTTTGGATTTTAATACTCTTCAGGATCTTATTATTGGTAACCCGGTTTTTTTAGGCGGAAAAATTGTTAATTACAGAACAACTGAGAATAGAATTTTAATTTCTGCAATTGATGAACATTTTAAAAACCTGCTTACTTTATCAGCGAGTGATTATCTGCTGGAAAGAAGTAAACTGGATGATTTAAACGTAGCCCAAAACCGTACTGCTGATCTTACTTATTTTGATTATGAAAACAAACAGGGGGTTAACTTTTCAACCTTGCGTGAAATCAGTGTTGCTGAAAAAACTAAAGTGGATATTATGCTTAATTACAAGCAATATGATTTTAATAATGGATTATCCTTCCCTTTCATCATTCCCAAAAATTATAAACCAAAATAACTTTTACAACAATTAACTATCTGTTGGCTAAGTTTTTATTTATTTTTCAAAAATATTTTAAGGATACTAAATAACCAGATGAATAAAATTATTTTAGTACTATTTATAAGCTTGGCTTCTTTTTGTTCTGCTTTTGCTCAATCTAATAAAGAAGAATTATTAAAACAGCGGCAACAACTTAAAGATGAGATAGAACAAACTGAAAAAATTTTAAAAGATACCCGCAACATTACCAAGGCCAATGTAGGGCAGTTAAATACTATAAATAAGCGCATTAATTTGCAGGATAATGTTATTGAAAATATAACCGGCGAACTAAGATATATTGACGATGATATTTACAAATCCCAGATAGAAGTTAATAAGCTTTCCAGGGTTTTAGATACATTAAAGCAGGAGTATGCCAAAAGTATGGTATACGCTTACAAGACACGTAACAACTACGATTTTTTGAATTTCATTTTTTCCGCATCAGGTTTTAATGATGCCATTAAAAGAATTACTTATCTAAAGTCTTATCGTACATATAGAGAAATGCAGGGCGATAATATCGTACGTACTCAAAACCTGTTACAACAGCGCATAGGAGAACTTTCAGGTAATAAACAGAAAAAAAAAGAAGTTCTGCAGGAGAAAGGCAAAGAGATGACTGAACTGGAAAAACAACAGAAGGAAAAAGAAAGTATTGTATCTAAATTAAAAGGCCGCCAAAAAGAATTAGCTGCTCAAATAATTAATAAAAGACAGCAGGATGCAAAACTGAAAAGCATTATAACTATAATGATAAAAAGAGAAATTGAAAATGCAAGAAAGAAAGCTACGGCAGAAAATAAAGAACGGGATAGGCTTGCGGCATTAAATACTCCTAAAACAAATACCGATATTAAAAGTGGAAATGTTCCATCAAAATCTTCGAAAACGATAAAAACTACACCGGACATTTTAGTATCTTCAGATGCGGACAGAGCTTTGAATGCAAGCTTTGAAAAAAATCGTGGTTCTCTGCCATGGCCGGCAAATGGTGTAATACTTATTCACTATGGCTCCTATACCATTCCTGATACAAAAATTCAGGGTGAGAATCCCGGAGTTAATATTGGTACACAAATAGGCGCTCCTGTTAAAGCTGTTTTTGATGGAGAGGTTACATTAGTATCTTATATAGATGATAAGCAGGCAGTATTTATTAAGCATGGAAAATATTTTACTGTTTACAGTAATCTTTCTTCAGTGAATGTGCAACGGGGACAGCAAGTTAAAACAAGCGAGGTGATAGGTAAGGCAGGCGCTAATGATGATGGACAGGGAGAAGTTCAATTGATTTTGATGAAAGAAAATAATAATGTTAATCCTGAATTGTGGCTGCATAAATAATCTTCAAATCACGATTTGAAAAGATCACATCCTTTCATTATAAAGATATATTTCAATATCACGGTAAGATTGAGGATAGCCAATTCCTGATCTCCAAAAGAAGCAGCCGGTATTTAATTACTTTTGAAATCTTATTATAAACAAAAACACCTGCTTTTAATATGAGCCGCGACTATCTGCATCTTGATAAAGCCCTGCTAACTTTTGAACAGATTAAAAGCTTTTTAGGCAATGATGAATTGATATCCATTACACAGGATGCACACAATGCAATAATAAAATGCAGAAGATATCTTGATAAAAAACTTGACGGATCTCAGGAGTTATTTTATGGTATTAATACAGGCTTTGGTTTTTTTCAGGATGTAAAAATCAACAAAGCGCAATTAAAAGAACTGCAAAATAATTTACTAAAATCTCATGCTTGCGGACTTGGAGAAGAAGTGCCTTCACAAATAGTGAGGCTGATGATGATGTTGAAAGTAAAAGGATTTAGCTATGGCAATTCCGGGGTTGATATCGGCATTGTAAATCGGCTGATAGATATGTGCAACAACGATGTACTGCCGGTAATTTACACTCAGGGTTCTCTCGGCGCTTCAGGCGATTTAGCTCCGTTAAGTCATTTAAGCTTACCCTTAATAGGCCTGGGCGAAGTTTACAACAATGGAATAAAATATAAGGCTCAGGATGCATTAGATAAATTTGGCTGGCTGCCGGTGGAACTGCAAAGCAAAGAAGGCCTGGCTTTGATAAACGGCACACAGTTTATGAGTGCCTATGGATTGTACAGTTTAATATATGCAGAAAGGCTATTAAAATGGGCCGATATAATTGCGGCTATTTCATTTGATGCTTTTGATGGTGTTAATGATTGTTTTAATGAGAAGCTTCATGCTATACGGTCTCATAAAGGGCAGGTAGATACTGCTATAACATTGATAGAGTTATTAAACGGAAGTCAAATTTCTTTACAAAAAAAAGCACAGGTTCAGGACCCTTATTCATTTCGGTGCATTCCGCAGGTACATGGTGCAACCAAAGATACTTTCGGGTATGTATTAAATGTATTTACAAAAGAAGCTAATTCAGTAACTGATAACCCCAATATTTTCCCTGATGACGATCTTATTTTGAATGGAGGAAACTTTCATGGACAACCACTGGCATTATGTCTGGATTTTCTTTCTATTGCTATGGCAGAAATAGCAAGTATCTCAGAAAGAAGAAGTTTTCAATTGCTGAGCGGACAAAGAGGCCTGCCCTTATTTCTTGTAAAACAGCCGGGGCTCCATTCAGGGTTAATGATTCCACAATACACTGCTGCAGGCATTGTTAGTGAAAATAAACAACTTTGTACACCAGCCTCAGTAGATTCTATGTCATCAAGTAATAACCAGGAAGATCATGTTAGCATGGGTGCCAATGCAGCTGTTAAATGTTTACGTGTTATACAAAATGTAGAAAAAGTTTTAGCCATTGAATTATTGCTGGCAACACAAGCTCTGGAATATCGCAGGCCTCTGCAATCCTCACTCAAAATAGAAAATACCGTAGCGGATTTCAGAAAGGAAGTTTCATTCAACAATGCAGACAGGGTATTGAATGGTGATATACTGAAAGCAATAGAATTTTTGAAAAGCTATGAAGTGTAATTATGATAGGATACATATGTTATTTGTGAGTACTATTCTCTGGCCAAAACAACAAATTCCTATACTGCTAATAAGAATATAAAAAGCCGGACGAAGCCGGCTAATTTTAATTAGATATTTATACAGCTATGGAATATTCTTCAATTTCGACACTCCATTATTTTCTTCATTTAAATTTACGGGAAACTTTTCCTGCTCACCTGAGGTCTTTTTTCATAGGAATCAGGTGACCTTTCAGCCCCCTGATTTGATATTTGTTTATCAGGTCTTTGATTAACTGCAGGGCTTGTGTTTTGAACTGGATTATTTATAATTCTTTCACGATTTGTTCTTAACTGCGGATTTTGCACAGGATTTTCAATTACCCTTTGAGAGGGAACTTTATTGTATATATTGTTGTGCCTGTTTTGTGGAACCGGGCCATTTACGTCAGTTCTTTCATTCACAGGGTTTGGTTGTATATTTCTATTTGTCTGTTTTTGGTAATCCTGTAATTGTTTTTCTTTTCTATCTAAATTATTGAAAGTTCGGTTGGTGTTAGGTGAGGGGTTTGTTATAGCATCCCCGGTATTCTGATCTTTTATAACAGGATGGATATTTGAATTTTTTAAAGGTTGATTAGAGTTTACAGTTCTATCAGTAGTTCTTTGATTAGCATTCTCATCCCCGATAATACTTTTTCCATTTTCATTTCCACGCTGTGTTTTAATTGCAGGGATTGCATTCCGGGATGGTAAAGATTTGCTTCCATCTACATTTATAAAATTTTGTTTTACCAATGGTTTATAGATATGCAAAGTACCATCGTCTAATTTTGAGCTTCCTGGTTCATCAGTTTCCTTAACGGCAAATGTTCTTATTTTTGTATGTGTTACCTGCTCAACTTCGGAAATATTTGGTCCTTCCTGATAAGAGGTTTTGTTTATGACCCTTGATTTATTTATTATAGTTGTGTTATTGATTATGGTTACATTATTCTGTGTGTTTATATAATAATTATTTATATCATTCCTATTAATAAACTGATGGGGAACAAATGCCCATTGATCATTTCGAATTTCATAATAGCTTCCATTATTTCGCCGTGGACATGAAGGGGCCCATCCATAATAGTTTTCATTTTTTCTCCAGCTTACCCAGGCAGGTGCCCATTCATAACCTGGAACCCATTCCCACCCATAATAATTATCATAGAACCAGCGTCCGTAATGAAATGTAGCCCATCCCCAGTTATAGTCAGATACCCATGTCCATCCATAATTTGTATATGCCCAATGTCCTTTAGTATAATAAGGGCGAAATCCACTTTCGCGGGGAATCCACACCCTGCCAAATTCCAGGTTATTCACCCATTCCCCATATGGAGCCAGGTTATCATAAAATTGTTGATAGGATATAGGATTAGAATACTCATCAGGGTTTGAGAATCTATCGTTATACGAACTTCCTATATTTTTGTTTTGGCTGCAGGCAGCTAATATTGTTGAAGCAAATATTAAAGCATATATTATTTTTTTCATTTTATTGAAATTAAAATTTGGACTATCTTTAAATATTAAGACTCTGCTGTGCCTCTAAAGTTGTCTCTCAAATAACTATTAACATTTATAAAACGTTCTATTTAAAAAGTATAGTTATTCTTTATTAGTAAATTCCTATGGATGCATGTTTACTCACTGTAATTGTATACCTTTGCACACCATTACTAATCTTATTGTAATCTTAAATTTTTTATAAAGCCTATGCTGCCTACATTAATTGAAAAATTGCATTTAAAAGATGAAAAGAATTTATTAATCCAAGGCCTTCCTTCAACAATTGAAAAACAGTTTGCAAAACTTTCTTTTGCAAAAAATGTAACTCCACTTATTAAGATCAGGAAAATAGATTTTGCATTAATATTCGCATTAAACCAGGCTCAGCTTAATGGAATATTAATGGAGGTTATTCCTGCACTTCAGCCATCTGCCAAATTATGGATAGCTTTTCCAAAACAAGCCTCAAAAATCGTTAGTGACCTTAACAGGGATTGCACATGGAATTATCTTACAAAAAATGGTTTTGAAAGAGATGCTCAGGTTATCCTGGATTATGTTTGGAATGCTTTACTGTTCAAAAAGTCAGCTACTGTCTCCAATGACCTTCCTTTAAAAGGAGTTTCCGTAAATAAGAAAAAGGTTTTACAGGAAGTAATTGAAAATTATTAAACTTCAATTTACATCTCATAGATCCGTCGAATAATTCTTAATCTCCTTCCCTCCCACAATTTTATCAACTCTTAATGCTGTTATATTAATATTATTTAATTAAGTTTTACCTAAGCATTTAACTAAATAACTAACAGTAAAACTTAAATTATTTTAAATGACAATAAGAATGTTTTATTTTTAAAATCGCAAAAGGTGGAAGCTAATTCTTCATTTATTTAAATAAGATGCAAACAAAGACTCTTAAGATACATCCTGATGATAATCTTGAAGTAGCACTCGTTGATTTAAAAAAATCAGAAACAATAATCATTAATGGTGAAAGCTATTTATTACAAACTAATGTTCCGGCAAAACACAAATTTGCCACTGTTGATTTATACCCAAATGACGGTTTAACCATGTATGGTGTTTTGGTCGGCAAGGCACTTAAGCCAATAAAAAAAGGGGAGCTTATATCAACTAACAATGTAACACATGCAGCAAATGATTATAAGCTTGGCGCAAGAAAAATAAATTTTAATCTGCCCGATATTTCTAAATGGAAAAATAAAACTTTTGAAGGTTATCATAGGGCAGATGGCTCTGTAGGTATTGCAAACTATTGGTTGGTGATACCATTGGTCTTTTGCGAGAATAAAAATGTTGACGTAATACAGGAAGCATTCATAAAAGAATTGGGATATCAGCAGCCAACTTCTGTATACCAGCAGCAGGTAAATAAATTAGTTAAGCTTTATCAATCCGGTGAATCAATTGATGACCTGTTGGATACAGATATAGAAGCGAATGATGATGTAGAAATAAATGCAGCTAAAATATTCCCGAATATTGATGGTATAAAATTTTTGACACATACACTTGGTTGTGGGGGCACAAGGCAGGATGCACAAAACTTATGCGGTCTGCTTGCGGGATATATAGTTCATCCGAATGTGGCTGGGGCAACGGTTTTAAGCCTTGGTTGCCAGAATGCACAGATTGGTTTGCTGAATGAAGAGATAAAAAAACGTACTGCTGATTTTTCAAAACCTCTCTACATTTTGGATCATCAGCAAATAGGCTCAGAAGCCAAATTATTACAACAGGCCATAAAAAAAACTTTTGTTGGATTAGCCGGGGCCAATCAATTACAGCGTAAGCCGGCTCCGTTAAGCAAACTCTGTATCGGGCTGGAGTGCGGCGGCTCTGATGGTTTTTCCGGTATCTCTGCAAATCCTGCTGTTGGTTATTTGTCTGATTTAATTGTGACATTGGGTGGTTCGGTAATCCTTTCTGAATTTCCGGAACTTTGTGGTGTAGAACAGGAAATTAGTGATCGTTGTATTAATGAAACCATAGCCACAAAGTTTATGCAAATAATGACTTCATATAATGCAAGAGCCAAGTCTGTAGGCTCTGGTTTTGAAGCAAATCCCTCTCCCGGAAATATTAAAGATGGATTAATTACAGATGCAATAAAGTCTGCAGGCGCTGCTAAAAAAGGCGGGGTATCCCCTGTAACAGATGTATTGGATTATCCCGAAAAAGTAACAAAACCTGGTCTTAATTTGTTATGTACGCCGGGGAGTGATATTGAGTCTACAACTGCTGAAGTAGGCGCTGGCGCTACTATTGTTCTGTTTACTACAGGCCTCGGCACTCCGACCGGAAACCCGGTAGCTCCGGTTGTGAAAATCTCCAGCAACACAAACTTATTTACTAAGATGAATGATATTATTGATATTGATGCCGGCACTATTATCAATGGAACAGAGACTATAGAGCAAGTAGCCACACGTATGCTGGAATACATAATTAAACTTGCAAGCGGCGGAATAAAAACAAAAGCTCAGGCTGCTGCACATGATGATTTCATTCCATGGAAACGGGATATTTCTTTATGAAATTGCAGATAGATTATTTCCTGGCAACAGAATTCAAAATCCGTAGAACTTTATCACCCTCATAAGAAATTAAATTATTGCATTAATTAAAATATCCTTATGCATCGAATTGCTATAAAAATGAAGCTTATAAAAGGATTTGAAGAAGAATACCGTAAACGCCATAATGAAATATGGCCGGAGCTAAAACAACTTTTGAAAGAAACCGGCATAAGTGATTATTCGATATTTTTAGATGATGGGACAAACAGTTTATTTGCTGTTTTAAAGGTCACTGATCCTACTCATTTAACCAATTTACCTGGCCATTCTCTCATGCAAAAATGGTGGGATTATATGAAAGATATAATGGAGACAAATGAAGATAATTCGCCTGTGAATATCCCATTAAAAGAAGTATTTTATTTGCCGTAAATAATCGTTATGCTAATTGAAAAAAATAAAATAGAAGAACATAATCAATTGCTACTTGCCGGGCATAAAAGAAAATTTGAGTTTATTGCTAAAGACATTAAAGATGTTACAACAGTTCTACAAAAACTGGTAAACTTCCAGGTTGCAATTCCAAGCTGGGCCCTGGGTACAGGCGGAACCCGTTTTGCCCGATTTGCCGGTGGAGGCGAGCCGGGAAGTCTTGAAGAAAAAATTGAAGACGTAGGGTTATTACATGCGTTGAATAATTGCAGTGGTGCAATTTCATTACACATTCCCTGGGATGTTCCTACCGATCCGAAGGCAATTAAAGCACTGGCTGCTCACTATGGATTACGTTTTGATGCAATGAATTCCAATACTTTTCAGGATCAGCCTGGCCAGGCTTTGAGCTACAAGTTTGGCTCTATG
>JBDSAQ010000197.1:0-2702 GCA_039922095.1 Ginsengibacter sp.
TTAAAGAAAAAGAAATTGCTATTAAAAAACATTTTATGATAAGCTTATACATGTTTAAAGGTTTATTAGTATAATGAAAATCCCGGGGCATTTTGTATAGTTCTTACAATACCATCAGGTCCTTGCACTTTTACATTATCGAATATAACAGTAGTACCAGGTACACATCTTCCTAATTGCGCTGAGATTGCAGAAAGATTTCCTCCAGTTATGCTTGCAGTTTGAACTCCACCTGTAAAACCGGCACCGGCAAAATAAATGGTTGCGCTAACAACACTAAATCTGGCATCAAAATCAAAGTTTTCAAGATCTGCACGAACAAACTGTTGATTCTTAAAAACAACTGATTGAATTCTTCCGCCACTGCTGGGGCCTACTTTTATAATTGGATCAGGTATTCTTTTAATTCTAAATGGATAGGTACTTGGTTTACCATCAGCATTAACGGTTATTGCTGCATTACCTACTGCGCTAACTCTAACATTATATTTTCCAGTTCCTGCTTTGTTTAAAGTACCTCCTGTCATCGAAACATTTGTTTTATCCCATCCGGTACCAGAAGAAATACTTACCGGATTATCAACCCCAATATAAAATACATTCATTTTATCAAGCATAACTGCAGCACCGCCTGGAGTTCCTACTACGTACTTAATAGTTCTATGAACAGGCACAGGTTTACCATTTTCATCAATAAAAGTTCCATTAACTTCCATTGAATGTTCGCCGGCGCCATTTACAGTAGTTTTATACTCTCCATGACCAGCTACAATATTTATAGCGTTGCCATTTACTGAAATATTACTTTTAGTAGTTGAGCTATAGGCACCAACTCCAGCTGTAACAACTAATTCCTGTCCTGGCATTAAGTAATTAGAATTTTGACCTACCAATATATCAACCTGATCCATATGAAGTATCACAGCACCAATTTGATTGTGACAATAAGTTACAATTTGACTTTCAGCATTCTTTACGTTATTTTGAAATTTACTAAGCATTGTTAATGCTGCTACAGCTGGAGTCATGTGAAAAAAAGTGGTGGTAAAATCTTTCTTATGACCTTCCAGTGAAACCGGAACTTCTGTGCTTACAGGAAAATTATTCTCAAATTGCTTCCTTATTTCAGGATCAATACCAAGCATTTCTTTTCTATAATCTTCAAGTTTTGACTTAAACTCCTGGCCTTTACCATTAGTTTCAAAAAGCCTGGTAGAAGCATCAAGATTATCAGCTTTAAAATCTTCTTTTCCATCTATCATTTTAAGATCAGCCCCTTCTTTCAATCGTTGCTTTAAGCTGTCCATGTAATTATTTATATCAAAAGAAAGTTTTTTTGCTTTTTGTGCAGCATCATTCCACCTTTTAACTTTCTCCGGAGATTGTTTTGGATCATTTAGCTTATCAGCCAATGATTTGTACAAGGTTTCATTAGTAGTACTGATATTTGTGTTTGAAGTTATCAAACTTGTATCAACTACTCTGAAAGCGTTAATAACCTCGTTAGATACATTAAGGGCTAAGATGGCCGTTAAAACCAGGTACATTATATTGATCATCTTTTGCCTGGGCTCTCTGGGTAAAGCCATAATTATTTAAATTTGTTGTGCTTGTTAAGAATTTTGGATTTCAATTTATATAAACTTATTTGCTAACATGCATTGCGCTTAACATATTGCCATATACCTTGTTTAGTTTACCGAGGTTAGCGGCTAAAGTACCTATTTCAGTTTTTGCTCTATTTGCATCATCCACAGTTGTCATCATTACCTGGCTTGCTTCAGCAAGTTTACCATAAAAGCTATTAAGAGATTTCAAATGATTATTGCTTTCATTTAGTTCAAGCTCATAAATAGTATTTAAAGAGGAAAGATTTTTTGTAAGAACCTGTACCTGTGTGTGAAAGCCTTTAGCACTATCAGCTGCATTATTAAAATTTACCATGGTATTGGCTGAAGTTACATAAGCTTCTTTCATTAAACCCATAGCCGATGTAGCCTCTTTAGTTTTAGCAGAAAAGTCGCTTGTTGATTTTACTACGTCTCCAACTTCTCCTATCTGGGATACAGTAGTGCCTAATTTTTGAAAATTATCACCTAATCTTTTAAGATTTACAGGGGTAATATCTGCATCCATAAGCATTTTATCCATGGTTTTTAAAGCGGGATTACCTACCTCTACAACTTCAGGGGGCTGCTCATCTTCCTCATGTCTTTTTGGTTTAACCCACTCAATACCTGCATATACTAAAAAGATCGCAGTTTCTGTCCACATCCCAATAGTAAGCATATTATCTGCGAAGGATTTGTGGGTTAATTTTGCCCATGCAGCAAATATAATAACCGCAGCACCAGCGCTAACTAATACATCAATAAGGGTTAAAAAAGTTCTTTTTCTGTGCATGATGTTGAAATTTTAAGTTTAATTTTTTATAGTTACAGGAATATAATAACCTGCATATTTTAAATACAATAAAATTGTTGAGAAAAATTTACGATGATCTGATTTTTACTTTCCTTTTTTATTTATAGCCGGGGGTAAATCTATCACACAACGAAATCCTATATAGGCTTTTGCGGTATCCTGGTATTCATAGGCACGGGTACTTGTTTGCAAAAAATATCCCACATCTTTCCAGCTGCCACCACGGAGCACCTTACGTTTCATACGCGGTGGATCCTCCTTTTGCGCATTCCAGCGAA
>JBDSAQ010000198.1:0-5569 GCA_039922095.1 Ginsengibacter sp.
AATTATTATAGCTCGTGAACCCGCAACTTCTGAATTCAGCTCTATGCCTTCAAACGTTATTGCCACCGGAATTGTTGATTATATCCTGGAACCTGAATTAATGCCCGCAGCAATAGAATATTATGTAAAAAACGATGGGGCATTACTTCCACAAGCTTCAACTAATAAGGCAGACGAAAAGATAATTGAAGCCATTATTGATCTTATAAAAGAGCGGCTTCCGTTAGATTTTTCTGATTACAAGCAAACCACTATATTAAGAAGAATTAAAAGAAGAGCCGCCAATCACAATTTCACCAGGCTGGAAAGCTACCTGGCTTTTTGTAAAATAAATAAAGAAGAAGTTGAAGCACTTGCTAAAGATTTTTTGATAAGTGTCACTTCATTTTTTAGAGATAAGGAAGCATTTGAATTTTTACAGAAAAACGTTATACCCGAAATTATTAAAGAACACATTGAAGGCGGAGAAATAAAATTCTGGGTGGCAGGTTGTGCCACCGGCGAAGAGGCCTATTCACTTGCCATACTTTTAAAAGAAAAATTAACCGGTAAATATAAAAATTACCCTGTAAAGATATTTGCTACAGATATAGATACTGCAGCGCTGGCTTTTGCAGGAAAAGGAATATATCCTGAGAGCATTACAAAAGGTGTTTCACCGGAAAGAATTGAAAAATTTTTTATAAAGGAAAATAATAGTTACCTGGTAAACCCGGTAATACGGAAGATGATCATTTTTGCACAACATGACCTGGTTAAAAACCCGCCCTATTGCAATATGGATTTTATAAGCTGCCGTAACCTGCTTATTTATATGACTCCTCCCTTGCAAAAGAAAATATATTATATGCTGCATTTCGGGCTTAAAAAGGGAGGCTATTTATTTTTAGGATCAAGTGAAAATGCGCATCCAATAAGTTCTAATGTTGAACTCTTAGATAAAAAATGGAAAATATATAAAAATATACGTACAGATAGGGTTATCTATTCTGATCCATTCTCACTTCCTGATTTTTCTCTTAATAAAAATAAAATAATTAATAAAACGCCGGAAGAAAATTATAAAGCAACTGCTAATAATTTAACTGAATCTGTAAGCCAGGAAATAATGAAGGAGCTGGGCTATATGTTGGTTTGTGTTGATGACAACTACCAGGTAATAAAAACATTTGGTGATACAACCCAATACCTGCTTCAAAAAAATTTTAATTTAAATCTGGCTGAACTATTGCCTGAACGCCTTTCTGTAGCCTTTAAAACGGCAACCGGCAAAGCCTTAAAATTAAATGAAAAAGTATTAGTAAGCGGATTAAAAGTAAAAATAAATAGGAAAATATTTTATGTAAGAATGCTTGTAAAACCCATACCTGCAAGGATGCCCGATCAAAAACTTTTGATGGTGCTTTTTAGTGAGGATGCCGTGCATAATCATACTATTACCCCTGGCGAAATTTATGATGACAAATCTTTTTTTGATGAGTACACAAAGAATATTGAAAGCGAGCTAAAGGAATTAAAAATAGAATTGAATAATACCAATGAAAAGCTTGACGCATCTAATGAAAACCTGCAATCTTATAATGAAGAACTTCTTTCAGCAAATGAAGAAATGCAAAGCACCAATGAAGAAATGCAATCAGTAAATGAAGAATTGCATACCATTAATACAGATTATGAATTAAAGAATAAAGAGCTTATGGAGATTAATGATGAGCTTAATAATTACTTCAGGAGCAATGTTAACGGGCAATTATATGTAAACAACGATCTGCTGCTGATGAAATTTTCACCCGGAACAGTAAAGCATATCAACTTGCTTGATACTGATATAGGCAGACCTATCACCAACATTTCAACCAACATTAAATTTGAAACAATAGAAAATGACATAAAAGAAGTAATTAAACATGGAGGCAAAATTAATAAGGAGATTGAGGCAACTAATGGCAAATGGTACCAATTAATGACGTTACCTTATATACACCAGAGTGATAATAAGATACACGGAGCTATGATAACCTTTAATGACATTACTGAATTAAAAAAGATACAGTTTCAACTTGATAAATCAAATAGAAATTTATTAACGATAAATGATGATCTTGATAATTTTGTACATACCGCATCCCACGATCTTTTGGCACCACTTGCCAATATTGTATTCAGCACTGCTGCAATGAATGAGTTTGAAGTAACTGATCCTGAATTAAAAAAACTCCTGAACGTTATAAATACATCTGTTAAAAAGTTCAGCTCTTTAATTCAGGATATGACTGTAATCGGTAAAATTGAAACCGGAATGTTGGTAAGGGAGAATGTGGATATTAGCGAAGTGATCAATGATATTAAACTAAGTATACAGGATAAGATAGATACAAGCAAAGCGGTAATTAAAACAGATCTGCAGGCATCAGAAATACATTTTTCGAAAAAGAACTTTAGAAGTATTTTATACAACCTTATTAATAATGCCATTAAATTTAAAAATGATAAAGATGCTCCTGTAATATTAATAAGCTCCGGAAAAAAAGGTGATGATTTTTTTATATCAGTAAAAGATAATGGGATTGGTATTCCTGAAAAGGATATTAAAACAATTTTTGCTATGCACGGCAGGCTTCACCAGGATATAGAAGGGCAAGGCATGGGTTTATTTCTTGTAAAGAAAATAGTAGATGCTGCTGGTGGAAATATTGCAGTTGAAAGCGAGCCCGGCTATGGCACAACGTTTACTTTATACTTTAAAGCAGAGCATGAACAAAAGATAGAATTATCTTCTGTAAATGCTCTCATAAATTCACCTGTTAATAATACAAGGTCTAAAAAATCAACCAGAGGTTTATAGCATAAGCTTAACAATAAGTTCATTTCTTATTGATTACATATCTTATTGATTACATACAAATCTTATTTTCTTTTTGCACTCTTCTTAAAAGTAAATGGGTTTGCTTTTAAAGTAATTCGATCCGGGGCATTGCAAAATTTAATTCAGCATAAACCCAATAGCTATCTTTGCGCCCTTTATGAAGTATATTAATGAAATAAAAAAACGCCGAACGTTTGCAATTATCTCACATCCTGATGCCGGCAAAACCACCCTCACTGAAAAGTTCTTATTATTTGGAGGTGCTATACAAACTGCTGGTGCAGTTAAAAGCAACAAGATAAAAAAGCATGCCACCAGCGATTTTATGGAGATTGAAAGACAGCGTGGTATTTCAGTAGCAACATCGGTAATGAGCTTTGAATATAAAAATACTTTGGTAAACTTGCTGGATACTCCCGGCCATAAAGACTTTGCTGAAGATACCTACCGAACCCTTACTGCTGTAGATAGTGTTGTACTGGTGATTGATTGCGTTAAAGGAGTTGAGGAACAAACAAGGCGCCTGATGGAAGTGTGCCGGATGAGAGATACCCCGGTGATTGTTTTTGTAAACAAGCTTGACCGTGATGGCAAAAATCCTTTTGATCTTTTAGATGAGATAGAGAGTGAATTAAAAATAAAACTGCACCCGTTAAGCTGGCCAATAAACATGGGCAGAGATTTTAAAGGCGTGTACAATTTATATGATAAAAGCCTCTTGTTGTTTAACCCAAATCAAAAAGCAACTGAAGAAGATTATTTGCCATTGGACAATTTGAATGATGAAATTCTGGAAAAGAGAATAGGAGAAAAAGATGCTGCTCAGTTAAGAGAAGATGTGGAACTTATAGAAGGTGTGTATGGTAAGTTTATTAATCAGCCATACCTTGAAGGAAAAATAGCTCCTGTATTTTTTGGAAGTGCTATCAATAATTTTGGCGTAAAGGAATTGCTGGAAACTTTTATACAAATAGCTCCCCTGCCGCAGCGCAGGGCAGTTACCACAAGGGTTGTAGAGCCCGGGGAAGATAAGTTCAGTGGCTTTGTTTTTAAGATACATGCCAACCTTGATCCGAAACACCGTGATCGTATTGCCTTCTTAAGAGTTTGCGCCGGTAAGTTTGAAAGAAACAAATATTTTCATCATGTGCGTTTACATAAAGATGTAAGATTCAGTAATCCATATTCTTTTTTAGCAAGAGATAAAGATGTTATCGAATCAGCTTATCCTGGTGATGTTGTTGGTTTGTTTGATACAGGGAATTTTAAAATTGGTGATACTTTAACCGAAGGAGAAGATTTTTATTTTACAGGGATTCCTTCATTTTCGCCGGAGATATTTAAAGAGGTTCAAAATAAAGACCCGATGAAAACGAAGCAGTTGGAGAAAGGGCTTTCCCAGTTAACTGATGAAGGGGTTGCCCAGCTATTTACGCAGTTTGGGGGCAATAAAAAGATAATTGGATGTGTAGGAGAATTACAGTTTGAGGTGATTCAATACCGCTTGCTGCATGAATATGGGGCAAGTGTGCAATTAAATAATCTTCCATTTTATAAGGCTTGCTGGATAACCAGTAATAACAAAAACAAGCTCGAAGATTTTATTCGTTTTAAGCAAGCCAATATTGCTGAAGATAAAGATGGTCACCTTGTTTATCTTGCCCAAAGCGAATGGTTCTTAAACACAGAAAGAACTAATAACCCTGAAATAGAATTTCATTTTACCTCGGAAATACATAAATGAATGGTGAAAGATTAGTGCAGAAAATTAAATCTAAGCAGCTTGTACTTTTTGCAATATTTCAGAATGAGAAAAATAATATTTATCAGGACTGTATAGAAATAAACATGAACCCTTTTTTATTTTTTCAATTATGGGCTTACATAACTCTTCGGGTAATGCAGGGCAACCCTGGCTTCTGCCAATATAACCCTGGCTCTTTACTATATTTTCATTTACGTACCAGGCGCTGTGCATTACAATCGCACGACTGTTGGCATTATCATTAATCCCTTTTTCTTCTCCCTGTAAACGCAATGAAAAGCCATGATTACCTATATAAGTATCCTGTGTTACATAAAACCCCAGGCTGCTTTTATAACTCTCATTCTCATTGGAAAACTGGTTGGCAAAATCCTTCCCTGAATTTCTGCCATGAGCCACGTAGGTATTAAATAAAATTTTAGAGTTTTTCAAATCTAAAATAAATAATCTTTTTTTACTTGAGGGTAAGCTGAAATCTACAATGGAAATTATTTCATCATTATTTAGCTTATTTAAAGAGATTAAATACTTAAACCCGGTGATGGCATAGTCAAATGCTTGCCTGGATAACCCTAATGAATTCAATTTTAAACTATCAAATACAGAGGCATATGTACCGGTTGAATTTGCTGTGAATAAAAACGGTTTTTGAACAGGCACTATGAAATTTTGTTGTGGCTTTGTTTTAGCAAAAACAAATGGAAGATGAATTAAAAAGATAAAGATTGAGGATAAAAAGAGGTAAACCTTTTTTAGTATTTTCATTTTTTTTAGTAAGATTTGTGTATTAAGAAACCTAAGACGGATACAGCTTGAATTCGTACAAATATAAGGTAAAAAATAAGGTAAATAGACGGAAAACTACCTAATTAAACACCATCTGTATTATTCGCAAACCTTTAACAGGTTTTACTTTGAGAAAATTATGTATGCCCCTT
>JBDSAQ010000199.1:0-6961 GCA_039922095.1 Ginsengibacter sp.
AGGATCTTAAATCTTTTGGCCTTATACCGGAACTGTTAGGCAGATTGCCGGTGGTAACTTATCTTAATCCCCTTGATGCAGAAACCCTTCGCAGTATCTTAACTGAACCTAAAAATGCGCTTATTAAGCAGTATAAAAAATTGTTTGAGATCGAGGGCATTAATCTTACCATAGAAGATAGCGTTTATGATTTTATGGTTGAAAAAGCAATGGAGTATAAACTGGGAGCAAGAGGCCTTCGCAGTATTTGCGAAAGCATTTTAACCGATGCTATGTATGAGCTGCCATCTCAAAAGGTTAAAACATTTAATCTCACTATAGAGTATGCCCAGCGAAAATTCAGTATAAGCAAATTAAGCATGCTGAAAGTTGCATAATATTCTTTCTCTCTAAATCGAGCTGTTTATTATGGAATTAAATTTCATTAATACGTTCTGATCTTACATAATTTAAGTATGTAGAAATATAAACCACATTTCTTTTTTTTCCTTTTATTTTTACTGCTTTGCAATTTCTTAGTTTATAATCTTACTGCTCAATTTTCTTAATTATGGTTGATGTAATTCTTGGGCTTCAATGGGGCGATGAAGGAAAGGGTAAAATAGTTGATTATTTTGCACCGCACTATGACGTGATTGCCCGCTTTCAGGGTGGCCCGAATGCAGGGCATACCTTATATCCAAAAGGAAAAAAAATAGTATTGCATCAAATTCCCTCTGGTATTTTTCATGAAAATAAAATTAACCTGATCGGTAATGGTGTTGTTTTGGATCCCATAACTCTTAAAAGAGAATGTGAATCAGTAACAGCTTTTGGAGTTGATTATAAAAAAAATCTCTTTATAAGTGAAAGGGCACATTTAATTTTACCCACTCACCGGGCCCTGGATAAAGCGAGCGAAAACGCAAAAGGAACTGAAAAAATAGGTTCTACTTTAAAAGGAATAAGCCCTGCCTATATGGATAAGACAGGCCGTAACGGTTTACGTGTAGGGGATATGCTGAATAAAAATTTTACCACACAGTATACTAACCTCAGGGTGAAGCATCAAAAGCTTTTGGAAAATTTTTCTTTTGCTGAAGATATTTCTAAATGGGAAGAAGAATTTTTTGAAGCGCTTGAATTTTTAAAAGGATTACAAATAGTGAATGGGGAATATTTCATTAATGATAAAATTCAACAGGGTAAGAAAATTTTGGCAGAGGGCGCTCAGGGCAGTATGCTTGATGTTGATTTCGGTACTTTCCCCTTTGTTACATCTTCCAATACAATATCAGCAGGAGTGTGTACAGGTCTGGGTATTGCACCTCAAAAAATTAAAGAGGTTCTGGGAGTAACCAAAGCCTATTGCACAAGAGTTGGCAGTGGCCCTTTTCCTACAGAATTAAATGATGAAATGGGTGAAAAAATAAGACAACTGGGCAATGAGTTTGGCAGCACTACCGGCAGGCCAAGGCGCTGTGGCTGGATCGACCTTGTGGCTTTGCAATTTGCCTGCATGATAAATGGAGTAACACAGCTAATAATGACAAAAGCTGATGTGATGGATTCATTAGATACACTTCGGGTATGTGATCTATATAAAATAAATGGTAAAGAGCAAACGCAAATTCCCTTTCAAATGTTTCGCATGGATATCGAACCTGTTTATAAAGAGTTTGCCGGATGGAAAACTGATATAACAGGTTTAAAAAATTTTGCGGATCTGCCGAAAAAAATGAAAGAATATATCAGCTACTTAGATAAAATATTGGGTATCCCGGTTAAATACATTTCTAATGGCCCGGGTAGCGATCAGATTATTATGGCATTATGATTGTTGCTAAGCCGATGTATAAAAAGAAATATTTTTTTTGGTTAAATAAAAAAGTCTTATAAATTTTACACAACTAATTGTTTATATCATGAAATCAAAATCTGATAAAGAAAAAAAAATACCCTCAGGTAAAAAATCATCAAAAGAAGAAGAAGATGTTTCTTCAGACAAATCGTCTTTAAAACCAGATATTGATAATGAAGATGATGACGATGAAATTGAGGATAAACCTGTTTCAAAGTCGAAATCCTCTTCATCTAAGAAAGGAAAAAAAGATGAAGATGATGAGGATGATGATGATAATGCAGATGAGGAAGTTGATGATTGGGCAAAATCCGATGATGAAGATTTTGATCCTGATTTTGAAGAGTTTGATATACCAAAATCCAACGTTAAAAAAACACCTTTAAAAAAGGGTAAAGAAGAAGATGATTTTGATTTGGATGATGATTTTAAAGAACTCGATCTTTTTAATGATGGCACGGGGGATGATGATGATGATGAGGATTTTTAACGCATAATAATTTAGGATGATATAAGCTGGTGAAAAGAAAATTTAAAGTATACCCTGTACAAAACTTTACAAAAACAAAATCACAAATGTTGAATTGGGCTAAACAGTTCAACATTTTTTGTTTTTTAGATAATCAGGAATACAACTATTCTCCTTCTTCTTTTGAGTGTTTGCTTGCTGCCGGTTCAGAAATAACCCTGCAAGCGCCCGCTGGTAATGCTTTTAATGCTTTACAAAAATTTAAAGAATCAAATCATGATTGGATCTTCGGACATATGTCCTATGATCTTAAGAATGAAATAGAAAATTTATCGTCAGGTAATATTGATAAAATCGGGTTCCCTGATATTTTCTTTTTTGTTCCCTGCATAATTTTGCTACTCAATAATAAGGAATTAAAAATTGGTGTTATTGATATAGATCCTGACACCGTATTCCAGGATATTTCTTCATCATCTGCAAATAAAGAAACCCAGAATGTAAAAATCCCTGGAATAAAAAGCCGGTATTTTAAAAATGAGTATCTGTTATGTGTAAAAGAATTACAAAAACATCTATTACGCGGAGACTGCTATGAAATAAATTTTTGCCAGGAATTTTTTTCCGAGAATGCAGTTATAGATCCTTTAGATGTTTACAGTAAATTAAGCAAAATTTCCCCTAATCCCTTTTCTGCATTTTACAAAGTTGGGCATAATTATTTAGTATGTGCAAGCCCGGAGAGATATTTAAAAAAAGTTAAGGATAAAATCTTCTCACAGCCAATTAAAGGAACCGCCAAAAGAGAATTAAATAATTTGGTTGAAGATGAAAATAACAAAAACGACTTGGTCAACAGCCAAAAAGAAAGGGCGGAGAATGTAATGATAGTTGATCTTGTAAGAAATGATCTTAGTAAAATTTGTATAGAAGGGTCGGTAAAAGTTGAGGAACTTTTTGGTGTTTATTCTTTCCCCCAGGTACATCAAATGATATCTACAATAAGCGGAGTTTTAAAAAATGAAATTACCCTGGCAAATATATTCAGGGCTACCTTTCCCATGGGCTCTATGACAGGAGCTCCTAAAAAAAAAGTTATGGAACTTATAGAATTATATGAGAAAACAAAACGGGGAATATTTTCAGGAGCTTTAGGTTATATAACTCCGGATAATGATTTTGATTTTAATGTAATTATCAGAAGCATCGTTTATAATTCTTCAGATAAATACTTATCTATACAAGCTGGTTCGGCAATTACATTTAACAGTGATGCGGAAAAAGAATATGAAGAATGTTTAATAAAAATTAAAGCAATGAAGAGTGTGCTTGAATGAATTATTTTCTTTTAAAAACCGGATTATTTGAGTGGCGCATATAAGTAGTTTTTACAGGTTCATTAACATCATTTAATAATATTTGAACACACTCATTTAAAATCACATATTTATTAGCAACAAACAGGTTCATCTTATCTGGCATAAGCCTAAGATTATAATCATTACCTAAAGCTAACAAAGCATCAAGCCCTGGATTCATGCGGTTAAATTCATTAATATCCATAGCAAGATTTTTAGCTATTATCACTGAATTATATTTTCCTGAAATGCCCAATACCTCAGTGCCGGTTATCTCATCGTCAGTTAACTTTGAAGTTACAGTTTCAATGTTAGTATTGTTTAATGCAGCATAATTAAAATCTGATGTGCCAGAATTAACACCTTCCATAATATAGTGAGTGGCAATAAATTTCTTTACATGATTTCTTGATTCAGCAGGAAGATAATATTGTAATGCCCAAAAATTTCTTGAACCACTTTTTTTTATTGCAGTATAAACTCTTCCTGAACCGCCATTATAAGCTGCAATCACTAATAACCAATCCTTTAAATCCTTATATAAAGACAACAAATAACGGGCAGCAGCATTTGTACTTTTATAATAATCCGTACGCTCATCAACGTATCCGTTCACCATTAAGCCATACCCCCTGGCCGTATAACTCATAAACTGCCAGGGCCCCCTTGCACCTGCCCAGGAAAGTGCCTGCGGTTTTAAATCGCTTTCTATTACCGCAAGATATTTTAGTTCTTTTGGCAAGCCATATTGAGCAAGGATTTTATCAATGAGGTTAAAGTATAATTGCGAAGTGCCCTTCATTTTTTGCAGATAACTCCCATGGACCTCTAAATAATCCTGCATATAAGTTTCTGCATAAGGATTAACCTGCGATGAATAGGGAATGGATGAATTATAAGAAAGATTTTTAAAAAGGCTTTTAAAGCCATATTTAGTAATCTTGTTTACATATTGAATCTTTTCTGTTTTGGGAATTGTTCCGGTTCTGATTACTTCATCAATTGTCTCATCAATTGAATCACTGGTCTGTTTTGTGGTATCCTGAAAAGTAATTTTATATCCATTATAACTTGCCTCGTACCCTGCAGAAAATGAATATTGTATGGTAAAAATAAAAGTCAAAAGTGTAACAATTACCTTCATATTTTTTTCCACTGTTGTATACATTATTCTTATTGCTTATAGTTTTTTATTAGCTGATCAGATAACTGCAGCAAAGTTAATTCATTGTACCTATTTGACATAATCTGAAGCCCAAAAGGCAATCCATTACTATGTTTGAATAAAGGGATTGATATGGCAGGAATACCGGCTAAATTAGCAAACACAGTATATATATCTGCCAGGTACATTGCAACCGGATCTTTTGATATATCATCAAACTCAAATGCAGTTGAGGGCACGGTGGGCAATATAATAACATCAAAATTTTTAAAAATAGCTTTTGTTTCTTCAGTAAGAATCTGCCTTACCTGTTGAGCTTTTGTAAAGTAAGCATCATAATACCCAGCACTTAATACAAAGGTGCCCAACATAATCCTTCGCTTAACTTCTTTGCCAAAACCCGTACTACGGTTGTTTGTGTAGAAATTTACCAGATCAGGCTCTGAAGATTTATTTATGGTACCAAAACGTATTCCATCATACCTCGCAAGATTACTGGAAGCTTCAGCAGTGGTAATAACATAGTAAGTTGGAACAACATAGTCAAGCAATTTAAAATTTAATGGTTCTACAGTATAACCATCAGATTTCAATTTATGTATCAATGAATAAATTTGGTCTCTTATTTCCGGATCTAGAGAATGGTGCTCTAAGGCATTTTTAAAATATGCAATAGAAGGCTTTTTATTTTGATTTTTCAGGCCATCATATTTTTCCACTTTACTAAAAGATACCGTACTGTCATATTCATCACCACCACTAATGGTTTCAAATACCCGGGCCACATCTTCTATAGCATTTCCAAATACCCCAATTTGATCAAATGAAGAAGCATAAGCAATAAGACCATGCCGTGAAATTCTTCCATACCCCGGTTTGAAACCAATTATCCCGCAAAAATCTGCGGGCTGGCGGACCGAACCCCCAGTATCACTTCCCAGGCTAACCATACATAGGCCAGCTTGTACAGCAACTGACGAACCCCCGGATGATCCCCCTGGAACTTTAGTTTCATCAAGAGCATTCAATACTTTGCCGTAAGAAGAATTTTCGGTAGTGCTGCCCATGGCAAATTCATCACAATTACAAGAACCTATAATTATAGCATCAGCATCAAGTAATTTTTTCACAGCAGTTGAAGAATATAAACTCTTAAATTCTTTTAAAATATTTGAAGCGGCAGTTACTTTGTGATCTTCATAGCAAATAACATCTTTAATGGCTACTATCACCCCATGAAGACACCCAATGGCTTCGCCTTTTTTACGTTTAATATCTAATTGCTTTGCTCTTTGAAGGCTTTCTTCTGAAAATACCTCTATAAATGCATTCAGTTGTTTTGTGTCATTAATTTGCTTCAGGTAATGTTTTACAACAGTTACGCAATCAACTTCATTTGAAGTAAGCTGAGTATTGTAGTGTTCTATATTTTTAAATTGAAACAAATGAAGGATGCTTTATTATTGTTCTTTATGGGCTATTACAAAAAAGCTGAAGTATACGCCACAATCTATTGAGGTTCGTATACTTCAGCTGCTAAACAAAAAGTAATAATATTATTTAGGTAAATCCGGCTGCAAATGCTGAGTATGTGCTTCCTGCACCTTTGCCTCAGCTTGCTGTACTCTTTCTCTTGCAAGTTTCAACTCTACTTCGGCTTCTTTTTCCTTTCTGTCTTTCTCTGCCATACCTGCTTCAATTTCATTTTTTACATTGGTTTTTGCATCATTGAATTCTCTTACGCCACGTCCGATTCCTCTCATCAGGTCTGGAATTTTTTTGCCACCAAAAAATAATAAAACTACTAAAAGGATCAATATCCATTCCGAGCCGCCTGGCATGGAAAATAAGAAAAACCCATTTAAAAAAGTAAGTATCATAATAAATAAATTAGAAGTTCAAAGATACATTATTATACATAATATCATTACTTCCTGATATAATTACAAAGCTTTAACTAAACACCCGCCGTAATTCAGATTAAGATTTTTAGAAAAGAAACGGGCAGATCATTTTACATTACGATTGCATTTCGCTTTGCCGTTGGCTGCTTCGTATGGCGAAATACCCCTTGCACATGAAGAAAGAATTATAATGAGGAATGCAATAAAAAAAAGGAATTTTTTCAT
>JBDSAQ010000200.1:0-11982 GCA_039922095.1 Ginsengibacter sp.
AGTTCCCCCGGAAGAAAACCAAACGCTGGCATCATGAACTGCTGCAACTTGAGACTTACGAATTATAACTTTTTTAGTAGCAAACGGGCCGGCGGATACGTCTCTTTGCCAGCTTGTATGAAAAGCGCTATCTGTAACTACTCCAGCAGAATTTATGACAATCCCCCAATCATGGAATGGTACGCCATTACGGCCTACTGTCCAATCTAACCTTGGATCCACATTACCCGCATATTGAACTAATCCAGCCTGGCCTGCGGGATCCATTACAGCATTATCCTGGGGATTTGCAACAGGTAATCCCAAAGCATCAGTTTTAAATTTATTTGTAAAAAAATAAGTTGGACAAAAGAAGCCAGCACCACCAACAAATGCAGGTTGATTTAAATTATCTCCCCAATTACCGTTCTGAGCACCTGCGTTATCCTGCGCCGAAGATTGAAATGAGAATATATCTTCCTTACTATTCTCAAAATCTACATTAAAATTATCACCATAATTTGCGTTCAAATCATAATGCACACCTTTAGGAGTTGTACCATTGGCAATCACATCGTTTAAAACAGTTTTGGCAGTGGCAAAATCTTTAGAAAACATTAATATTTTACCATATACAGCTCCGGCACACCATTTATTTATACGAGCCTTAGCGTCTTGTGAAGCGGGCAAGTTTTCATAGGCATACTTCGCATCTGCCAGAATCTTAGGTAAAATTTCGTCTTGGTTACTAACACCTTGAATATTATTTAAGGAAAGATCTATATCCGTTGCTTCATCCATAAAAGGTACTTTACCAAATGTAATTCTTGCCTGAAAATGATACCACGCCCTTAGCAATCTTGCCTGCCCCGCAAGATTTTTATTAACATCCTCAGAAACTGTAGTTTTAGCTAGTAACTCCAATACAGTATTGGTACGTTTAATTCCTTCGTATAAAGCTTTCCATCTATCATTATACCCTTGACTATTAGGTGCAGCCTCATGACGAATAGGCGGTGTCATATTTGGGCCTTGGTCTCCTGGAGTAGAACCACGATTTGCTTCACCTCCAGCCATGCTTCCAAATACAAAATTGGATGCGCCTGAACCCCACTGTCCCCCAATACCTAAACTACCATCATTCCCATCTAACATGGCATAAGCACCAATTAAAAGTTTATTTATGCCGCTTTCTGTTGACAAAGTTGCCTCATCTAATACCCCATTTGGCTTAGCTTCCAGAAAGCTTTTTTTGCACGCATACAATGCTACTATAACTGTAATGACCAGAAGCCATTTTGATATATTATTTTTCATGTTATTTTTTTTATTAAATATTTAATCCCTAAATTAAAAGCCAACATTTAAACCAACTAAGTATTGTCTTACGGTTGGATATGCGCCAACATCCACACTCGCAGCACGCTCATCTGAGCTAACTATTTCAGGATTGAAACCAGAATATTTTGTGATGGTAAATAAATTTGCTGCCTGTATGTATACCCTCACCTTAGCAAGTTTAATTCTGTTCATTATCGATGCAGGCAAAGTATATCCTATCTGCAGATTGCGCAAACGGAAGTAAGAGGCATTCTCTACATAATAAGAATTTACTGCTAAATTTTTACTAAACCCACCCCCGGTAGCTTCCGCTATAGGTGTAGTTGCGTTTGGCCTGCTACCATCCGGTAACCAACTCTCATATAAAGCTCTTTTGCTTCTGCCTCCCGGAAAAATGCCTGGCGTAAAGTCTGTCCACCACTTAGTTAAATTAAATGCATCCTTGCCTGCAACTCCATAAAAAAAAGTCGAAATATCAAAGTTTTTATATTCGAGCCCCAGATTAAGACCATATGTAAAATCTGGGTTAGGGTTGCCTATAACGGTGCGATCACCAGCATCTATTTTTTTATCTCCATTTATATCAGCATATTTAAATCTTCCTGGTGCAGCATCCTGCTGATTCCAACCTATTGCCTCCGCTGCAGTTTGAAAAAGCCCAATAACTTTATATCCATAAAAGGTATTCAACGGTTGACCAACAAAATTTCTCGTTGCGTTAGCTCCAATACGATTTGCTTCATTAGCTGGGCTGTTAAAGTCAAAATAAGGCTGTCCATCCTGTGTGATTGCAGTTATTTTATTATTATAAGTTGTGAACGTGAGCGTTGTATTTAGTCGTAAGTCCCTGGTAATATTAGATCTGTTAGTAATCATCAAATCAATACCATTATTCTTCATACTACCTACATTTCTAAAAGAAGGATTGTTTGCACCAACGGCACCACCAATTGCTTGCCCTGCAGGATTATATAGCAGATCGGTAGTTTCTTTCTGATACCAGTCAAATACAATCTCTGTAGAATTGTGGAAAATAGTAGCATCAAATCCTATATTGGAAGTTGTACTCTGCTCCCATTTACCAAGAGGGTTGCCTATGAATGATAAAATAAAGCCTGCCTCCGGTTTAGTTTGCGTACCATTAATATCATACAATGAACTTGTTGGATTATTACCGAAAGTTGTATACGCATTAGCTGCGGTTACTGCTGCCTCATTACCTAATTTGCCCCAACTACCTCTGATTTTCAGAAAATTCAACCATGACATACTTTTCATGAAGTTCTCTTCGGAAACTACCCATCCTGCAGAAAATGCCGGGAAGGTAGCCCACTTATTTTTATCAAGAAATTTTGACGAGCCATCCCTTCTTACTGTAGCCGATAATATATACTTACCATTAAAAACATAATCCGCTTTTGCAAAATAAGAAACAGTGGTACCAGGAGTGAATATCTGGCTACCTGCTAAATTCTGAACTGAACCGTTGGCCAGATTAATGAAAGGGGTATAGTTATAAGTAAAAAACGAAGAGGATGCGCCCTGAATTTGTCTGCCATATCCTTTTTGGGCTTCCTCACCAGCCAGCAAAGAAATATTATGTTTGCCGAACGTGTTTCTGTAAGTAAGTTGATTGGTCCATATCCAGTTATTATTCCTGGTAAAGCGATCATTAAAGGTAGTATTACCAACGTTTTCGTTATTTTCATATTCTATAAAAGGATAGGAGGTTGTGTTGTTAGTATTTATGGCCCCACCAAAACTGCTTCTTGCAGTTAAATGATTAAATAGATCTACTTCAGCATAAACATTTCCAAAAATATTTATATTATTACTTCGATCATTTCTCCTTCTATATAAATCTGCCAAAGGATTTTTTGCATTACCCCATGTTCCAAAACCACTATTACCTAAATTACCGGCAAAATCACCTGGATTAATTGTATAAACAGGCACTATAGACATTGGCCGGTATGTCTGAGCTATTACACTAGCTTCGGAGTTATTGAAAAGACCTCCTGTACTGGCTGGCACATTTGATTCTGAAGAATAAAGCTGAATATTTTCGCCCACCCTAACTCCTTTTAATAAACTAAACTCACTATTTAATCTAATACTGTAACGTTTGTAAAATTGATATTGGGTTATTGCATCCTGATCAAAATAATTAAGGCTTAACATGAAACGGCTGTTATCATTAGCCCCGCTCATAGATAAATTATGATTTTGCATTGGAGCGTTACGGGTGATTACATCAAACCAATTTGTACCTGCTTTATTGGCGGGTACAATAATGCTTGGTTTATAAGTGCCGTCGAGTTTATTATAGTCCAAAGAATACTTACTTGGATCAGCAGTATTTATAGGTCCGGCAGGTGCACCAGTTGCAAAAATATAATTTGGCAAAACAGGGGATGAACCGGTTCCATAAGCGGAGTTTGCAGGTATAGGTAAGCCGCTATTCTTTTGCCCAATGAAATATAGATCTGCTTCTTCCTGTGCGTTTAACATATCAAGGCCTTTACCCGGATCTTGGAAACCATAATATGCATCATATGAAACACTTACACCTTTTTTTCTACCTTTTTTTGTAGTAATAATTATTACCCCATTAGAAGCTCTTACCCCATAAATAGATGCGGACGCAGCATCTTTTAATACTTGCAGACTTTCAATATCATTAGGATTGATACCAGAAATTGAACCTGTCTGAACGCCATCCACTACATATAAAGGGCTGTTATTTTGAAAAGAACCCAAACCTCTTATGCGAACTGTTGCTGCAGCTCCCGGTACACCACTTTGAACAACTGTAACGCCGGACGCCCTTCCCTGTAATTGAGAAGTTGCATCTGCTGCGGGCTGAGACTTAAGATCAGCAACATTTACAACAGTAACAGCGCCGGTTATATCCTTTTTACGTTGGGTTGTATAACCTGTAACAACCACTTCATTTAAAGTAGACGCGGTTGTATTTAGAGAGACTACAACGGAATTCTTACCAGCGGTAGCAATTTCTTGCGGCTCATACCCTACAGAAGATATCATCAATCTGGAATTGGCACTAGGAACAGTAATGGTAAAGGTACCATCAGCATTTGTTTGTGTAGCTACATTGGAACCCCTTACCGAAATAGTAGAGCCGGCAACAGGTTGCCCTGAGGCATCTGTTATCTTACCGGAAACAGTTTTTTGCGCAAAGAGTACATTGATAAAGAAAAGAAATCCGGCTGCTAATAAGAACCGGAATACAATTGTTTTTGCAAGCATCGTTTGTTAGTTTTTTGATGAAAAGATTAAATAAATAGAGAGGCGTGTTTATAGATTAAAGCAATCCAGCAATCCAGCAATCAGTTTTAAAGACAAATTATTAATAAAATTTTAATAGATTATTAACAATTAACAAACATAAGACAAAATTTTTTTAAAGTTGCTGCATTTCAAAAAATTTTTTTAGAGGATTATGATTAACAATCAAGGACAAGATTTTTTAAATAAAAATAGAATAAGCTTGTAAACCACTCCTCATAGTCGATTCATATAAGATCTAAGTGGTAATACCTACGTGGTTAAATGAGGCAATTAGCTATTGGCTGAAATAATGCTTTTCAAAGATGTGCATTGCTCCTATTTAATCTCAATTATCATTTTATGTTTATCACTTTCCTGGGCAGCTTCTATTATCTTCATCACCTTTAAACCATCTTCCGCAGATATAGGAGGCGGCCCGTTATTTACTATCGCTTCATAAATACCATCATAATACTCCATATAATTTCCCTGTAAAGAAGGTACAAATTCCCGAACCGTTTCTCCATTATGGTTTACATTCAATATTCCTTTCGCCCCCTCGGGGGCAGTTCCCCAATCCGGCGAGCCGGGCATAGCTCCTGCCTGTAGTATATCTTCCTGAACGTCAGCTCTCGGTTTTAAAAAAGAACCATTAAAGCCATGCAATACAAATGAGGGTACAGCCTCTTTAATAATATATCCTGATTTTAAACGAACTGTTTTTGCCGGATAGAAAAGTAATATATCCAGGTAATCATTAACCCGTGAAGAAGGTCTCAGTGTACGCAAACACCCAAACACACTTTCCGGCATCCCAAACAAATGCAGTGCCTGATCAATAAGATGCGGCCCAAGATCGTGAAGAATACCGGCGCCAGCCCGCGGAGTTTCTTTATGTTCTTTGTGGCTTAAAATTAAATTGTACCTGTCGTAATGAAATTCCGCTTCAACAATTTCGCCTAATATACCCTCATCTACAATTTTTTTTACTGTTTTAAAATCACTGTCGTATCGCCTGTTCTGAAAGGGAGATAAAATTCTTCTTTGCTTTTTTGCAAGCGCAACTAATTCTTCAGCTTCATTTACATTCACGGTAAAAGGTTTTTCAACCACCACATGCTTTTGAGCATGCAGTGCCTGTTTTGCAAACTCATAGTGAGTGTAATTTGGAGTGTTTACTATTATAAGGTCAATGGCTTTATCAGCAAGCATATCCTCAAATGAAGAATAGCTTATCACATCCGGGTATATCTCTTTTGCAATCTGGTTGCTTCTCTCCCAAACAGCATATAAATTAAAACCGGGATGCCGGCTAATGAATGGTGAATGAAAAACTTTGCCCGACAAACCAAATGAACAAATCGCTGTATTTATTTTTTGCATTTTTAAATTAAGCAGTTGTTGATGCATAAATATACTTCAAAACCTTTTTTGAAAGGTATTGATCAAAGCAAAGTATAGTTTTTTAATAATTGAATGAGTGTGAAGGTTAGATTTACTCCCGCTTCTAAAATATTAAATATTAAAAAAAAGTTTTGCAATATTCAAAAGTATTTAGATATTTGTCTAAATATACAATCATCTAAACGATAATAACTAAAATGAATAGCCTTTTCAAAGCTTTAAATGATTCTACAAGAAGGAAAATTCTTGAAATGCTTCAAAAGAAAGATATGACCGCCGGGGATATTGCAGATGAATTCAATATCAGTAAGCCAAGCATCTCTCACCATCTCGATCTTTTAAAACAGGCTGGCCTTGTAGAAGCGGTTAAAGAAGGGCAATATATCTATTACTCACTAAACACCACTGTTGTAGATGATATCTTAAAATGGTTCTTACAGTTTAAAACAAAAAAGAAGTAATTAAACCCAAATAACTTATATGAAACAGAAATCATCATTATTAAATTTTGCTATAGTAATTCTCACACTTTCACCCCTCTTATTTTTGGGAATTATTTTTAATCATCTCCCGGAAATAGTGCCGGTACATTATGATAGTCATTTTAATCCTGACAAAATGGATAATAAAAATTCCCTATGGCTGGTTAATGGAACTTTATGCATCGTACCACTTATTGTTTATTTTTTGCTGCTGAACCTGCACAGGATAGATCCAAAGCGCAGAAATTATTCTCCTTCTCTTCCCTTTAAAAGAATAGCAATTGTACAGGTGGTGTTTATTACTGCACTAAACTTCCTGATACTTTTATCTGTTAATAGCAACATTAAATTATCCCCAAAATTTTTATTGGTTCTGCTGGGTTTATTAATAGCCTTTATCGGAAATTATATGAACAACCTTAAGCCAAACTATTTCGCCGGTCTCCGGTTGCCCTGGACCTTGAACAGCGATTACAACTGGAGAAAAACGCATCAGCTAGCCGGTAAAATATGGTTTTGGGGCGGTATATTATTAGTCATTCTTAGCCTGCTGGTTCCTTCCGGGTATTCAATAGAGACTTTTTTTGCACTTCTGATTATAATGATAATAATTCCGGTCGTCTATTCATACCGCATTTTCAAGCAGGAAAAACTTAATCAATTATAAAGATCATTCCTACTTACTATTTTCCAACAATCTTTCAAATGGAATTCAGATAATTTCAAAAGGGGTATATCGGTTTTCTATAACTATTGTATATTTATTTTTAAGATTGTATTCAGCCCTTTGTAAGGTTTATTCTTCTTATATGAAAATTTCATTAATAATTACTTTATGGCTCACATCTGGTATTTCATACAGTCAGCAAAAAGCCAATGATAAGCTTGTCCATAATCCGATAAAAAATAATACGCTGAAAAGCTTATCCTCTAATAATTTCACCAACGTAACTACTCCCGATAAAATCTATGGTACTTTATTTAAAGATATACAACTGAAAAAAGCCTTAGGTGATAATAAAACTTTTGCAGACGCTGTCCCGAAATTTTTACCCTCTGTTATTTTAAAAAAATATTCAGCACAAAAAACCAATCCGGCTTTTGATCTTAAAGATTTTGTAACACAGAATTTTGTTCTTCCTGTTTCATCTCCTGTTAAAATACCTGAATCAAATTCTTTAAAGGAACACCTTGAACAAATGTGGGGAGTGCTTACCCGCAATGCTGATAAAAAACAAAATTATAATTCCCTGCTTCCCCTACCCTACCCTTACATTGTGCCTGGAGGAAGGTTCAGAGAAATATATTATTGGGACAGCTACTTCACCATGCAGGGACTTGCAGTTAGCAACAGGTACGATCTTATTGAGAGTATGATAGATAATTTTAAATACCTGATTGATACTTACGGGCACATCCCTAACGGAAACCGTTCTTATTATTTAAGCCGTTCGCAGCCACCATATTTTGCTTTAATGGTTGAGTTGCTTGAACAAAGAAGAGGTAAGAGTATTTATAAAAAATATTTTTCAGCTCTTGAAAAAGAATACAGTTGGTGGATGAATGGCAGCGATAAATTAAGACCTGGTGAAGCATATAAAAGAGTAGTGAAACTAAGTGATGAAAGTATTTTAAACAGGAACTGGGACGATAAAAATGCACCAAGAGAAGAATCATATGTGCAGGATGTACAGATTGCAAAATCGTACAAAAAAAATGATGGACTTGCTTTTACAAATTTGCGTGCAGGCGCAGAAAGTGGCTGGGACTTTAGCAGCCGCTGGTTTGCTGATACCATGAACCTTAACACGATTGAAACCACCAGTATATTGCCCGTAGACTTAAACTGTTTGTTGTACGCTTATGAAAATATTTTAAGCAAGGCGGCGGCAGAAAACAACAATATTAAAAAATCAAAGTATTATTTGCAGCAGGCAGAAAAAAGAAAGAATGCCATCTTAAAATTTTTCTGGAGTGAGGATGATAAATTCTTTTTTGATTATCATTTCAAAAACAAAAAAACAACAGGAAGGTGGTCAATGGCAGGAGCAATGCCTTTGTTTGTAAACATTGCTACCCGGCAGCAGGCAAATGAAGCCATAAAAATCCTGGAAGAAAAATTTTTAAAAGCCGGCGGACTTGTAACCACCCCTTATGAAACAGGTCAGCAGTGGGATTGGCCTAATGGATGGGCTCCTTTACAGTTTATTACTGTAACCGGTTTAGTGAACTACCAACAGGATACCCTTGCGAAAAGCATTGCACAAAGATGGATGAATATTAACGAGAAAGTTTTTTCTGCAACAGGAAAGATGATGGAGAAGTATAATGTAGAAAATGAGAGCCTGGAAAGTGGTGGTGGCGAATATCCATCGCAGGATGGTTTTGGATGGAGCAATGGAGTGTATCTCAAATTTTATGACATGTTCAGGAACAAATAAATTTTCCAGTCTCATCCCGCCCAATGATTTATTTGTAATACACAGGCAACATGAAAAGATATTTTGTTTTTACTTTCTTACTGATATGTGCAACAGCAAAAAGCCAAACTCTTACTGTTGAAAAAATTATGAGCGATCCAAAATGGATAGGCACTTCTCCTTCGGGTATTTTATGGATGTATAATAATAAATCCGTACTGTTTAACTGGAATCCTGATAAAGCTACCAGCGATTCAACTTACAATTACCAGTTAAATGACAACATAACTGTAAAGATGGATTATAAAGATGCACAACTCGCAAAAGCCATTGCAGGCGGCACTTACAATCATTCACAAACAAAAATTGTTTTTAGTTATAACGCTGATATTTATTTAGTTACCCTCTCTTCCGGAAAGATTACCAGGATAACTCAAACACAGGAAAATGAAAAGAGCCTGTCTTTTATAATGAAAGAAGAATGGGTAGCTTTTCAAAGTGGTAAAAATGTTTTTGCATGGAATATTGCAACAGGCATAACCCGGCAACTCACAAATTTTGAAAAAGAAAAACAACCCGTCAAAAAATTAACTGCACAGGATCTTTGGCTGCAGCAACAGCAACTGAATACATCTGATATAATTAAAAATCGAAAAGAGAAAAAAGATATACAGGCAGCTTACCTTAAAATGATGAAAGATGCAGATAGCATACCAGTAATTTATACAGGAGATAAAAATATTGAAGACCTGCAGGTTAGTAGTGATGGAAGATTTATTTCTTATAATTTATCGGAAAACAATCCCGGTTTAAACTCTGCGGTTGTACCAAATTATGTAACAGAAACTGGTTATACAACTGATATTACTGCCCGCAAAAAAGCAGGTGTGCCGGATGCTAAATACAAATTCTATGTGTTTGACAGGTTAAAAGATACCGCTATTCTTGTAACAACAGATTCACTGCCAGGGATAAAAAACAAGCCCGACTACACCAATGACTATCCTGGTAAATTCAATGATACAACCCCTTACGTACGTGATGTGTATGTATCAAAAGCGTTTTGGAATGAAGAAGGAAGCCATGTAGTGCTCGATATTTTGTCCGCCGATTTCAAAGACAGGTGGCTTATGCAGTTAGACCCATCCACAGGCAAATTAAAATTGCTCGACAGGCAACGTGATGAAGCATGGATTGGAGGCCCGGGCATTGGATGGAACAGAGCGTCTAACGCAGGCTGGATAAATGAGGATATTTTTTATTTTCAAAGTGAAGTTAGCGGATACTCACACCTTTACTCTTATGATATTTCAACACAAACAAAAAAGCAAATAACCAAAGGACAATATGAAATACAACAAGCCACATTAAGCCATAATAAAAAATATTTTTATATCCTCAGCAATGAAGAACACCCCGGCAAACAAAATTTTTATCGCATAAATACTGATGGAAGTAATAGTAAAAAGATCACTTCACTAACTGGCGGTTACGAAGTATCTGTTTCCCCGGATGAAAAATATATTGCTTACCGCTACTCTTATCAAAACAAACCCTGGGAATTATATGTGCTGGAAAATGCGCCGGATAAAAAGCCATTTCAGGTAACAAATAAAGCTATGAGTGATGAATGGAAAGCTTACCCCTGGCGTGATACAAAAATATTAACCTTCAACAACAGGGATAGCCTTGCTGTATATTATCGTATTTACGAACCGGCAACTGGCAAAAAAAATAATGCTGCTGTAATATTTGTGCATGGGGCGGGGTACCTCCAAAATGTAAATTATGCATGGAGCTATTATTACCGTGAATTCATGTTCAATAATTTGCTGGCGGATAAAGGCTACACAGTAATAGATATTGACTATCGTGCAAGTGCAGGATATGGGCGGAACTGGCGCACTGCCATCTACCGTTATATGGGCGGTAAAGATCTGGATGATGAAATTGATGCAGCAAAATATCTTGTAAAAAAATATGGTATAGATTCCGCACGGATTGGTATGTATGGCGGCAGTTATGGGGGCTTTATGACGCTAATGGCTTTGTTTACCCAACCCGGTGTTTTTAAAGCCGGCGCTGCTTTACGGCCTGTTACTGATTGGGCACATTATAATGATGATTATACATCCGCAATATTAAATCAGCCCTTTAATGATTCTATTGCATACCTCCGATCATCACCTATAAATTTTGCTGCAGGCTTAAAGGATCATTTGCTTATTTGCCATGGCATGGTTGATGTAAATGTACATTACCAGGATGCTGTACGACTGGCGCAACGTTTAATTGAATTTGGGAAGGATAATTGGGAACTTGCATCTTACCCCGTGGAAGACCATGCGTTTATCGAACCCTCAAGCTGGACTGATGAGTACAAAAGAATATTGAAATTGTTTGATGAAAATTTGCTGAAGTGAGAGCTCATACACTTAAAGAATTTTTTCCAGCACAATTTTTCGTACATCCTCTAACCCAATTCTTTCCTGAGTCATTGTATCCCTGTAACGAATTGTTACCGTATTATCTTCTTTTGTCTGATGATCTATTGTAACACAAAACGGAGTTCCAATTGCATCCATTCTTCTGTAGCGTTTGCCAATTGCATCCTTTTCTTCGTAAAAGCATTGAAATGTATGTTTGCACTCATTCATCAGTTCTCTTGCGATTTCAGGAAGTCCATCTTTTTTTAGCAAAGGAAGAATAGCTAGTTTGGTAGGTGCGATCTTTGGAGGAATTCTCAACACGACACGACTATCATCACTGCCATCTTCTTTCTTCCATTTTTCTTCTTCATAAGCAAGGCTTAGAATGGTTAGCACCAAGCGATCAAGGCCAACGGAGGTTTCTACTACATAGGGAATATAATTTCCGTATGGTTTACCTTCATTATTTATCTCATTATCAAAATACTGTAGCTTCTTCTTACTGTATTCCTGGTGACGGCTTAAATCAAAATCAGTTCTTGAATGGATGCCTTCCAGTTCTTTCCATCCAAAAGGAAATTCAAATTCAATATCCAGAGCAGCATCGGCATAATGTGCCAGTTTTATATGATCATG
>JBDSAQ010000201.1:0-19872 GCA_039922095.1 Ginsengibacter sp.
AAAATTTTATACGAGCCAAAGCCATTGACCTTTGGAGCAAAAAAAATAAAGATGCGGAGGAAGAGATTATTAAAATGATTGAGGGAGTAGCGCAACTTGATCAACTCGATATTTTTAAACAAGAAGAGCTTGCAAAATTTACTAAGAATTTTTTGCAGTTATACTTAAAACCTAAGTGGTTTCAAACCTCAATGGTAATTGGTTTGGCAAAACAATACTTTGCTGATTTTAGCTGGAAGGAAGATGCGGTTATAATCCCAAAAATAATAGAAGAGGTAACTAACGCACACAATAGTGTAAAGGATTACTTGGGATATATACTACTTGACTTTTGTTTATTAGATCCCACCCTTGAGGAAATACCTATGGGATGGGCATTCCAGTTTTCTGAGGACGTTCAGTTAAAAGAAGTATTCAATGATATCGTCAAGAAAGAGTTGAAGTATAGTGATAAGAAGCTGCAACAACACAAGGCTAAAATGCTTGCTGCATATTATGAGGTGAAGGAAAGTGAGGTTGAGCAGATATATGAAGGGTAGCTATATGCGTCTGTTATTGTTTTAGAGAAAGAAGACAAATTAAACAACCGATTTACATGGAGTTTAAACAATTTTTGGAAACTGCTTTTGATGGAGGGGATCACGCAACAGACGATGTAATCGCATTTGTACTGCCACTTTTCCAGGAGGTGATAAGTTTTCATGAAGCTAACAAAGTAGCCCCGTTCGAACGGGAAGAGGCTTTATTTATTACAGATAATTGTTTAGACATAGAAGAGAATTTTATGCATAAACCTTCTTATGCTACTAATAAAGTTCAGCAAATGTTTTCGGAGTACAAGACTTCTCACATTGAAATTGTGTCCAAGAGTCGGGTTGATACGGATGTAGATGAAAGCGATGTTAAAGTAGACAGTTTGAATATTCACCTAGATGTAAAGGAATCACTTAAATATGCTGCATACCTTCCCGGTTTTAGCAGTTTTGAAATCTTATTGGGTCATCATGACGCACAAACTGATATATTTTGTTTGGGTTTGGTGTTAGGGAGCATGGCTCTCGGTCTTGACTTATACGATGAGGGAGATTTAAAGTTGTTTGCATTACACCGCAGCAACCCGGCTTTGTATCACCAGAAGATACATCCAACTATAAGTGGATTGATTACTGAAATGACGGAGTTGAACAGGGAGAAACGAAGCCAGGATCTTTATGAGATAATTGAGCGATTGAAGCATTATCGTGAGTACAATCCTGAGAAGCAAACTGACTTAAGCAATGTGGCGGGTTGGGTAACTAAAGAGTTAAAAGAGAGAAGCCAGTTCATCCTTAGTAAACTTCGTAATCGCCTCTTTGACACAAGCCGCAGAAACAGGCTGCTCTACTACAAACCGAATATGAGGTTTGTAAACCTGACCGTAAGCAGTGTTCCAATGGTTCTACATTATCAAAGCATTCGTTCTGATTTGTTGTTTACATGGAATGCTGATGTAAGCTCGAAAGTGAAGGGAATGAAGGAGATTATTCTAAATAAGTATCTGCGCTTTGAAGACCATTTGTACTTACCTTCTTCCTTAGATAAGATAAGAGTAGAATCGAAATTTGATATACAGGAGTATGGTTTTAGTCAACTTAAATTGGTAACAGCTTTTCTTAACTGGCATAATTTAAAAGAAGACTCAGCAGAACGGATTCAAAGTCCTTTGTTGCTTATTCCCGTTGAGCTTACGAAGAATAAAAAACTGAAAGAGGATCATTATGTAATGAAGGTATTAGATAATGCTGCTGAAGTAAATCCTGTTTTAGCAAACCAACTTCGGGAACTATATGGAATTAAACTTCCGGATTTCGTTGACCTTGATGACATGTCTTTGGAACAGTTTTATGAAATACTAAAAGGACAAATAGATTCGGCTAATCAAGGCATACAACTTCATTACATTAATAAGCCAAGAATAAAATTAGTACATAGTGTTGCAAGACAAACTGTAAGTAATTATAAGAAAAGGCTCAGGAGGAATAGCAGCGGTTTAGAAAGTTATAAAAACATTTTTTACAGTTACCAAACAGAACATTATAAGCCTTTAGGTTTAGAAATTTTCAGGCAAAGGATCGAGCCAAAGGCGAGCACTCTTGAATTCCTGGTAAATGAGGATGTAAAGATCGCATCACATCAATTTACAGAAGATACAAAAGAAAGGGAACTGTATGAACTAACTGACAGTGAAAGCAACCCTTATAGCTGGGACTTTGATGTTTGTAATATGGTGCTGGGTAATTTCAATTATAAAAAGATGAGCCTCGTTAGAGACTACAATAATATAATTGACAACAAGGTAGAGCATACGGTATTCGAAGACTTATTCAGTAATCAACCCAGGAAAATAAAAGAAGATGACATTGATCTCAATAAAGTTGAAGAATGGAACCATGTTATCACTGCCGATCCCACACAAACACAAGCCATATTAAAAAGCAGGACAGGCGAGAGTTATATCATACAAGGACCTCCGGGAACTGGTAAAAGCCAAACAATTACAAATCTTATCGCGGACTATATTGCAAGAGGTAAAAGCGTATTATTTGTTTGCGAAAAAAGGGCTGCCCTGGATGTGGTTTATCACCGCTTGAAACAAAATGGATTGGATGAATTGTGTTGCTATATCCACGACAGCCAGGGAGATAAACGTGAGTTCATCAAAAACCTGAAGGCGACTTATGAAGACTTCGCAAAGAACCGGATGGATGTAAATGCCATTAAAATAAAACGTTCTGTTTTATTACAAAAGCTAAATGAGCAACTCGATGTTTTAAAAACTTTTCATCTTACTAATACAACTGTTTCAAATGAAGCAGGCGTTGAAATAAGGAAGCTTGTTGAAAAGGTTATTGAAGTGAAGAACAATGCCATTTCGCTTTCACCAAGGGAAGAAGAGATCTTGCCACATTATAAAGACTGGTTGCAATTTGGAAATACCATAAAGCAATTAAGTGAAGCGTTAGAAGAAGCTGGTGGTGAAGCAACTTTTGCCGGGCATCCATTAAGCAATGTAAATGAACAGGTTTTTCTATCAGACAATCCGCAGAATTTATTAGACAATGTGTTGCAACATTCACGGAACTTATTAGAGCAGGTAAGTGCAGTAATGAAGGAAGAAGATATAGCCCCGCAACATTCAGATAAGCTCGAACAGATAAAAAATCTTGTGCAAGACGCTGTGCTAATGCACGACCTTGCCGAAACCGGAAATTTGCAATTAGTAAATAGCTCCAACAAAGAGGCTAAGCAATTTGAACAGGAGATCAGGGAGTTTAAAAAGCAGCAGCAACAATATGAACAAGCGCTGGAATCAAATAAAGCGTGGGTAAATAAATTCAGTGAACAGGACGTATTGAACGCTTTGGCTATTGCAGAGAAAAACGAGAAATCTTTCTTCAGTTTTTTGAACGGTTCATGGCGCAGGTTGAAGAAACAGTTGCAAGGTAGTTATGACTTTAGCAAGCACCAGGTAAAGCCTTCTTACAGCAGTATCCTTAGTCAATTAAAAGTCGAGTACGATTTAGCATCTGTTGTTACAACCGGGGATAGAGACTTGCAGGACAGATACCACTTAGAGAATATCAATACAACGCATGTCAATATACAAATTCTAAGGAGCAAGCAAGGCGATAAAGAGATTGATTATCTTTTGCAGCATCCTGATGCAAACAACCTCGTTATACGGTTGAATAAACTAAATAACACATTGCATCAGTTAGAGGTTCAGTTAGGTAAGTGTTTAAATGAATACACATCGAGATCTCTTACAAACTTATACGATGAATTAGAAAGCATAAGCATTAATGCTGATGGATTAAGCGACCTTTTACCGGCCTTGCGATCTTTTGCTAATTTACCAAAAGAAGTAAAGCAAGCACTCCGCCAGATAGCTTTAACACCACCGGAGGCAGAAGCAATGATGGCTTGGAAAACACTCAATTTCATTTACCAGCAGCATAAAGCCTTTGCAGGTATTGATATACACGCAGTAGAAAAAGCAGTGGATGAAATTGCTTATTGCTACAACCAATTATTGAAAGTAAATGCTGAATCTATCAGGGCAACTATCAGGTATAAATTCCATGAGCATTTAGAGATCAGCAACATGGCGATAAGCCAGTTAAACAACGAACAGAAACAGTTTAAAAAGTCGTACAGCGAGGGGCGTAAAATACTGGAGAATGAATTTGGAAAGAGTATGCGTTATAAAAGCATCAGGGAGTTAAGTTCAAAAGAAAGTGGCTTAGTGCTTAAAGATCTAAAGCCCGTTTGGTTGATGAGTCCTTTAAGTGTAAGTGACAGCCTTCCTCTAAGTGTTCAGTATTTTGACGTGGTTATTTTTGATGAAGCAAGCCAGATAACATTGGAAGAAGGTATCCCTGCTTTATACAGAGCTCCGCAAACCGTTATTGTTGGTGACGATAAACAAATGCCTCCAACTAATTTCTTTTCCGCAAAAGCTGAGGACCCGGACGACCTTACTGATTATTCCGAAGACGAAGATGACGAACTGTTAAGCAGTGATGCAGATAGTTTGTTGGTGCAGGGCTCAAGAAAGTTAAACAGTACCATGCTATGCTGGCACTACCGCAGCCGCTATGAGACTTTGATCAGCTATAGTAACCATGCATTTTACAGAGCCGGTTTACTTACCATACCAGATAAAGCTATTCATCATAACCAAAAAACTATTCTTGAAGTACAAAGCCCTCAAGATGCCGTAACCAATGCAAATGCTTTATATGATCGAAGTATCAGTTACCATTACCTGCCAAATGCAGTTTATGAGAAAAGAAGCAATTTGGATGAAGCAAAATATATAGCACATTTAGTAAGAGAGTTATTGGTCCGCAAAGTGAAAGAAAGCATTGGCCTGGTGGCATTCAGCCAGGAGCAACAACATAATATTGAAGATGCATTAACTGCATTAGCCCAGGAAGATAAAGTATTTGAGCACCTGTTGGAGGAAGCCTATAACAGAACAGAGAACGACCAGTTTGTTGGATTGATCATTAAGAATCTTGAGAACATACAAGGTGACGAAAGAGACATTATCATCATGAGCGTTTGTTATGGCTTTGATGCAAAGAAAAAGATGATCATGAACTTTGGTCCCATCAATAAGAAGGGCGGCGAAAAACGGTTGAACGTGATCTTCAGCAGGGCAAAAAAACACATGGCAATTGTTAGTAGCATAAAACATTACAACATTACAAACGAGTATAATGAAGGAGCCAATTACTTCAAAGGCTTTCTTCATTATGCGGAATTGGTAAGTGCCGGAAATATGCAAACAGCAAGAACTGTGTTAGATCGATTAATCCTGCAAAAGAGTAATGCTCAGGGTGAGCAGCCTGTACCGGTAATGCTATCGCAGATAAAACAGAAGCTGCAGGAACATGGCTACGAGGTGGAAGAGAACATTGGTCAATCAAGCTTCAAATGTTCGTTGGCAGTAAAGGCAAAAGCCGGTGATGAAAACTATGCGCTGAGTGTAATGATAGATGATGACGGGCATTACAACAATCCCAATTTAATAGAGCAGTACTATCAGCGTCATGCAATATTAGAAAGCTTTGGATGGAAATGTATTTACGTATTATCTAAAGACTGGTTGCACCAACCCGACAAGGTATTGCAACAGATCATTAACCGCTTACATGAAGAACCAAAGGCCAGCCGGCCGCAGGAAGAAATACTACACGTAGCCGAAACAAATGCTCCTGCTACTCCCGACTATACCCAACCTGTTATCAGCGCAGTCAATTCCGTAACCACAAATCTTATCACACCTTACGACAGTTTAAGTTTCAAAAAATTAACCTGCACAGAAAATGGAAGCCAGAAGTTCTGGGAAGGTGCGATTGATATTAATAAACTGGTTGTTCGCTTTGGTAAGATTGGCACGAGAGGCCAAACAAAGGTTAAGACATTTCCCGATTATGAGACAGCTAATAAAGAATTGGAGAAGTTGGTTAGGGAGAAGTTGGGGAAGGGGTATGTTGTTGGGTGATGATAACTTGAACATTAAATAATTAACTTTATTCAACTCCTGCTTGTAACCTTATAGCATATAGCGTATAAGAGAATAAAATCACTGTGAATTATAAAAACACAATCTCGCTTTTCCAGCAAGACCTGAACAAAGGACTTTCAGCCCTTTTTGAAGGGTATGGTCAAAAATTGTACGGCTTTGCTGTAACCCATTTTCATTTAGATGAAGATGAAAGTTATGATGTTCTTTACAAAACTATGGATACTGTAGGTAAGGTTATTACTAGGTATGAATTTACTTCCGAAAATCACTTTGCCAACTGGCTGTTCAAAATTCATAAGAATAACATTCTTCAACTATTGCGGAGCATTAAGCGCAGGGAAGAGAACGTTCAGGTCTTTTCTTTTAATGACTGGAAAGCCGAAGCGAAAGAATTTGAAGAAGAATATGTGGAGCTGGAAAATTTTCAGGAAGTAATAGAAGATATTTCAAAAATTAACCCTTACGAGAATTCTTCAAGGAATAACAAGGTATTTTTAGCGATGCAGAAGGCTCTAGAACAAATAAGCGATGTAGAAAGAGAGTTGCTGTTATTGAGAATGAATAATTACAGCTACGAGGAAATCGCAAATATGCTTGGTATCGAGAATAATCAACTGAAGGTAAAATTCAATAGGGCGAAAGCCAAAGTTGAAAAGAAAACATTAGAACTACTTAAAGATATATACAATGACACCAAATAAAAATACATCACCTTTTGACTATTTCCTGATGGCCTACATCACCAGGGAAAGTCTGAACAATGTTTTTTTAAGTGCAGATAAAGAATCAGAAATTGTTTTTTCAAAACAATTTAAGGTATCAATGCCAGATGATAAAGTAAATACCCTGCTTTCATCTTTAGCCAAATCTTTATCGAAAGATACATTAGGTTCCCTGGTCCAAAAAGCATTGGCAGACAATAGGACAAATCTGTCCGATCTACAAAGCAATACAGGTTTAACCCCTTCTTTTTTAGAAGACATAAAAACAGATATGGTTTTCACTAATAGTGTTCCCGTGAGGTCATTGGTAAAATTGCTTAAACTGTTGAATGTGTCTATTGAAACAGCACTCACAGCTATTAATACCACATTTGAAAAACTGAGTGCAGAAAGTAAAATGTTTCTGAACACTCCGGCCAATGTACAACCTGCTTTCAGAAAAGGCGCATCAAACACTTCAACAGGGTTTGATTTAATGCGGTTAAAGTCAGATGAAAGTTATTTGTACCAGAATAAGGAGGCTCTTGATAAATATACCAAGCGCCTTGGTGAATTATACACTGAACTTTAAATCAGATAAGTAAATCAGAAATATGGAATGGAGTATTTCAAAATTATCGTCACTCAGGCAATGTCACAGGAAATTTTACTTTTCCTATGAGTTATCCGATTTTCATTTTACTCACCCTGTGAGACGTAAGGCGTTTGAGCTTAGCCAATCAAAAAATCTCAGGATGTGGCAAGGCTCACTGATCGATAATTTTTTCAGCAAAAAAATTATTTTTCTTTATAAAGAAAAAAGAAATCCCGATTTCCCTGCCCTGGCGGATGAGTTAGTGGATATAGCAAAAAGACAGTTCAGCTTTTCAGAAGAACACCTTTACCGGGACAAATCTATGACGAAAACGAAGGCAGGTGACGCTTATATGATCTTAGATATTCACGAATCCGGTGTTCCATATAAAGAGGAGGAAGTACTAAATGTGTATACAACAATTAAAGAAATTATTTTGCAGATCCCGGGCTATCCCTCTCCCGAAGAAGGCATGACACTGCATGAGTACCTAGTGTCATCAAATTATTTACAACCCGACATCCGGTACTGGAGCTATGAGTTTGAAGGCGTAAAACTAAATCCCCAGATCGATCTGGTAAGGCACAAAGGCAAAAAAATTCATGTAATTGACTGGAAAGTCTCAGATAGCAATACAGGGGATTATTCAAAGCAGCTATACCTCGCAGGTATAGTAGCCTTTCATAATATCAAAAAAGCTAATCATGAAAAGTGGTGGGCACCCCCAAAGTTGGAAGATATTTCCCTGCTTGAAATCAATTTAATGAACGGGAATAAAAAGGAACATCTGCTGACAAAGGAAAGCGCCGCAGGGGCTTTGGATTATGTATACCAATTCAAAGATGAACAGGAGCAGCTTTCACATAGTAAAAAATGGGATGAACTCAATATTGAAGATTACATCACAACAGACAAGAGAGAAACCTGCATGTTCTGCAAGTTTAAACCACTTTGTATTCATTTAATTAAAAACAAATTCATATACGATGAAAACGAATATTATAAACTGGTTTCGCCTCAACAACTGGTCGGAGTTTAACTTTCAATATCGTCTTGTTGATGTAAGGATTGATGGTGTAGGAAACGACACAAAGCTACTTAACAAAGCGTTTTATAATGCATTGAACCATTTAGCCTATTCAACTAAAGGAGTTGTTGCAACGGCATATAATGAAGGCAAAAGGTATGTGGCTGTGAAAGGGGATGCAGTATTAAAGCAGGAAACAATTACGGGTAGTCCGATGAATGTAATTCTTACTCCGCTGGATGGTGTCTTTCATCTAAATGCAAAAACCATGGATGATCAAAATCTTGATTTGGCGCTGAAATTTCTTGACAGTGCGATCAACTGGCAACTAAATAAGAACAGGAATCTGTGGGATGCGGGTATAAATACATTTTTGAAAAAAGTTCCCTTACCCCTTTCCTATGATATGGAAAGGGACATTTATCAGGGATTCAAGTTCAAGATTATCGCAACGGATAAAAACAATGTCTTCATTTGCCTAGACCTAGCATATCGCTATACGGATAAGAAGACACTCTCTGAATTATTAAAAACGGTTCCGCAAGAAAGACACAACGACCTTGTGAATAACAGGAATTTTCTTTACCTCAATGGTGATGACTGGTATACGGTAAAAGGGAAATCAATCGGTGGTCCTATTTCAGAACATATGATGTCAATCAATCAAAAAAATATTTCTGTATACGATTACATCGCAAATGACGGGAAATATTCCAATGCAAAATTTAAAACACCATTGTATAAGAATTCTGAAACGCTTTTTTATTCCTACACGTCTAACCCGGCAAGCACATTCGCAAGTGCCGCCTGTTTGGCAAAAAGGATCCGTTTTGCTGAAGATGAACTTCACCAGCATTCCATTAATGAGCCAAGTAAAAGATTCTTTAAAGCAGAGCAGTTTATCACGAACTATTTTCAGCGCCTTAATTTCAATGGTGTTACATTGAATGTGAACACAAAACCTTTCAGGAAAGATTGCAAAGTATTTACTATCCCTGCATTGAAATTTGGTAAAAATGCTATTCTTAAACCTTATGAAGGTGTAGTAAAATACGGGCAACCTATAGATTTCTTTCCTAAGCGGAGACGGGAATTTGTTTTTAAGAATGGAATTCTTTCTGACACGCCTTTTTCAAATCAATATTTATTTGTACCGGATACATTGCCTTTGGCATTCGGCAAAACGCTGAAGTATTACTTTGACAAAGCAATGAAAAATATTGCTCCGCACTTTCCGGGTTTCATTATTCATCAATACTCAACAAAAAGTGCTCCTTTTGCACATAAAGTCTTTTCCGATCTAAAAAAATATATTTCTGAAAATAAGATGGAAGGAGGCAATGCCATCTTTGTATTACCCGAAAACATTGGTGATGACGGTTCATTTGTCAGGAATTTGCATAAGATCATCAAGAAAGAATTATTTGAAACTGTAAAAATTAAATGTGTCAGTGCTACCAGCTTAAAACGCTTTTTGAAAATAGGGGTGAATGGGAAATACCCTTTTTCATATTCTGTTCCCGACCACCTGATGCGCAATTTTCTTTCCTACCAGACAAATACCCTATTTGAACATCTTATCATAAACAAGAAATGGCCCTTTGCCTTTGCTGAAAAGCTAAATCATGATATTTACATCGGTATAGATGCTCATGAATTTTATGCTGGCTTTTGTTTCTTTTTCGGCAATGGAGAGAAGATCGTTTTCGAAGTTGATAAGGTTTCTAAAGGAACGGGCACTTTCCGAAATGAGAAAATTAATTATAAAGTGATTGCTGATAAAATATTTACAGTTCTTTCCCGGCATTTGTCAGTGACAGATGAAAAGCCTGGGAGTATTGTCATTCTACGTGATGGCGTTAGCTATGGGGAAGAAGAGAAGGCTCTCCAGGATGCTATCCAAAGGCTGAGTGATGCAAAACAATTGAATATGGATATGCTCAAGACCGGCGTTATTGATGTTGCAAAATCAACTGCGATTCCTGTGAGAGCAGCCGGCTTTAATGGAAATACACGCTCTCTTGAAAATCCAGAATGTGGCACTTACTTTTTTTTGAACAAAAAAGATGCGTTTATTTTCAATACCGGAAGGCCCTACCATGTACCGGGTTCTTCCAAACCAATCCATGTTTCTTTTACCTGCGGAAATATTGATTTTGAAAAAGCCCTTGAAGATATTTTCCGTTTAACCCAGATTACATTTTCATCCCCGGACCGACCGACATCTTTACCGCTTCCACTAAAATTAATTGACACACTGATCAGGGATATTGCGCATGAATACGACTTTGCATTTACGCAGGATAAAGAGATTAAAACCATTCAACCAATTCTAAACTAATACTATGAGTGATTTTAGTTTGCTATATAAAAAATATCATTCCGTTTCAAACCTCACCAATGATCTGAACAATTCGGTAATTACCCTGAAACGCAGGAATATTTCATCTGTCAAAGAGTATATGGATAGGTATCCAAAATTAGCTGTGACTGAAGATGAGGTAATAAAGGCCAATCACCTGTTAGTGGAAATTCTTTCTATCCTAGAAAAGTTTTACAACGACCAGGATACCAAAAGTGAACTATATGAGCTCATGGATAACTCCTTATTTCAAAACCAGATTTTAAACAATATTGTTTTTAAGGATGAGATAATCAATGCGCTTCAAAAACTGAAAGGACAAAAGGATTTGAGTCCAAAAGATTTATCCAATATTGATAAATTCATTTCCATACTTGATAACGAAGCAGCTGTACTTTTTAGAAAACTACGAACAAGCAGGGGATGAATAATTTTATAAAAGCACTATATGCAGATTTATTACATCGGATTGATGTTGTAATTGCCGATATCAAGGGATTACCCCATCATCCTGACATTAAAGACAGATTTATCGACGATACAATAAATCAATTCTTATTCATCCGAAATGAATTGCAAAGTGCTATTGATACGGGTATACTGGAAGTTGATCTTTTTGCAGGGAATAATCTGTTTAGATTTAACAGGGTCCACAGAACTTTTAAAGCTATCCACTCTTACCGGTACCTTGCCATCAAGCATTACAAAGAACCTGAAATCTTTTTCTACCAGGTGATTACCCAGATCTATGCTGAACATCGAATAAATGCATTACCACCTATTGTTTCCACCATAAGTAATCACGATTATTATTATTGGGCAGTTCCATACTTCGAGATCATTGCCTTACCATCAGGAGAAGAACATAGTTTGTTGAATTTACCTGACATGTATCATGAGATCGGGCATTTACTGCATTCCATGTTTGGAGGAAAAAGCTGTGAAATATCAGAGACTGTGATTGACAAACACTTTGCTAGGGAAATTGTAAGAGTGCAGGATGATGGTACTGCTGCGCACTTTCAGGCAAAATTGGAGGAAGCAAAGTATCTCTGGGATGCATCCTGGTTAGAAGAGTTCACTTGTGATTTAGCCGGAACCTATATGACAGGCGCAGCTTACGCCTGGACTAATCTGAAACTGCTTTCAACCGGGCATGGATCAACGAAAATATTTGAATACTCACAATCACATCCTGCAGATGAAGCAAGGATGAGGATTATAATATTGATGCTCGAAAAGTTAGGACTGTTGGACGATAAAAATTTGGTTGAAGAGGCTTGGAAAGTGTTTTTAAAAGACACTGAGGTTTTTAAGCCAACCGATTATCCTCTTTTATATCCTCAAAAATTGCTGGAACAGATTGTTGATGAGTTTTTTGATTTTTATCAAAATGCTGATCTGTCCTCGTACTCAGAATTGGTGGCAAAAAAAGCAAATTCGATCAGCCAGCTTCTGAATGATGCCTGGCACAATGCACAATTTGATTCTGAAAATTATTTTAATTATGAGTCTAATGCAATTAAAAATCTTAAATCTTCATATGGCATTAAATAGATAGCTATTAAAACCTCATTATATTAATGGTTTAACGCAATATTTGTATCCAATAAGGCTCTTGATAACAAAATAGCTGTATCACTATTTAACCACCTCCAACATCCAAACTTGTTTCGATTTAGCGAGGAGTATTGACTTGCTCCAAATTTCCACTCCAAAAACAAATGAACTTGCCATTGACGGCAAAATAAAAAGCCTGATAGAATTGAACGAGTTCGTTACCTGGCAAGCAAAACATTTCGGTATTACACAAAAACTTACTTCTACAATAACTGCTTTCGACAGGCCTTTACACTTTAGAGATGAACAATTAAAGGGAGCGTTCAAATATATCATACACGACCATTACTTTAAAACTTATAACAGCACGGTAGTAATGAAAGACATCTTTAGGTTTCAATCACCTTTAGGGTTTGTAGGAAAGCTTGTTGACGAAATTATACTTACCAAATACCTGACAAAATTATTAGTAGACAGGAACAAGACCATCAAAGAATATGCAGAAACTGAAAAATGGAGATCGGTATTAAGCTGACCAGCAAACAACCCTTGTATCTATGCAAGTGCGTTTGTTTTATCAGTGTCAACATTTATTTTTTACAGTACACATCAGATTCATCAACCGGGTATTTTTTATCAAGGTCTACATTATTTGCTGAACGATTAAGACCCCAATTAAACACACGTTCAAAATAGGGAAGTATTTTGCTTTGCCTTATTTTATCCCTGAAATAAATTTCGTGTTCTTTTTCCTTAATTCCCATTTCATATAAAATAACATCCCATTGATGAATGTTCATTGCATTAAAAAGATGCTTCATCCTGAAATACTCGCAAACATTGCCGCTCTCCAGTTTACCTGCAAAAAAGAAAGGCATAAACCATCCGATAACATAGCAACTGCTGGATATAAATTTGCCAATAACAGCAAACTTAAATTCATTAAATTTTGATATAGGTATGTTGTAATGTTTCATGATACTCAATACCTCTTTCCGGTGATTCCATTCGTCCTCTTCAATTTGGCGAATTGCAATTTTCTCTAAAGGATTTTTAACTGACGTCGCATGTCCCTGGTAAGCATACGAAGCCGCCTTTTCAGCGGAATAAGCTTTTTGCAAAAGCTTTGCCAGTTGAGTATTATCCAATGTAACCGCAACGCTGGTAGTGCTATCAAATTTTGTTTCAGTTACAGGAAGAGACATGATGGAATAATTTATCACAAGATAAAACAATAAGCAAAAGGAATTGAGTGAATGCCCCGACGAACATACGCCTGCCTACTAACACGGAACTTTACGAATGTCTCGTATAGTAAAAGCACCTTAAAAACAGGGCAGTTTTGCTCTTGCAGAGCGATAGCTGCAGGTGTATCTTTGTATTAGAAGTTGATTGGTGTTCAACAAACAACAATCACATTATCCAATATCTACTGAAAAGAACCATTTCCCAATCCAGGAAAAACCTAATAATCCGATATCAGTCAACTTCTATTTTTTCTTTTTCCAATACCTGTTGAAAATAACCTATCCAATTTGAAAACCTGCCATACAAAGTATGGGTCCAATCATCTTAGTGAAAGATTAATAAACCAAAGAATTGAAAAGTAATTTATGAGAGGTTAAAACTTCTTAACTCCTGTAGCATCTACAGGAGTTTTTATTGATAGCATTCGCAATTTGAGCGGCCAGCTCAAACCCCAGATACTGTTGCTTGTTGACGTAACTTAATATCAGCGTTTGACTTGTATGTTTCTTACTTGCTACTGCAGCTTTACATATACATGGCTAAAATTTAGCCATGTCTTGTTTTCAATAATCAACCTTACTATTTTTGTTATCGGAATTTCTATTTGTGAAAATGAAAATGAAGAAGTATGCAAGAAACACCCATGCTGTTTCCAATAACTCCATCTGAGTTTTGGAAGCAAATCAGGATTACCATTGATGAAGTAATTACTGAAAAATTAAGCCAACAAATAACACAACAAACCAACCCACATTTACCTGAAAAAGCTTTACTGAAGGCAGCGGATGTTTGCCAGATCTTCCAGGTCTCCAGGCCTACTCTGTATGAATGGTTAAAACAAAACAAACTTAAAAGTTTTAAGATCAAATCCCGAAGGTATTTTTCGTGAATAGACATTGAGGCAATAATTCGCCAGGAGAATATCTCATTAACACAAGAACAAAGAAAGTAAAAGAGCCGCAAATAATATTAGTAGCTGCAATCTTTGGTCTAATTTTAAGACTTTTTCTTTAACCGACTTTTTAGCAAACTTTTCGCTTTAAAGCCTTTGTTAGGCGCAGCGCTAATTACCTGCTATCCCTTATTGGCGTTGTAAGGATTTGCTTTACGTAAATTCTTTGTACAGGTCTGTGGCTAATTTTCCACTAAGCAATCTAACATCTAATAGGATCAGGTCTGGCAAAGAACATTAGATCAAAAATTATTTATCATGCATTGGAAACAAACTCCATTACCTCACTAAGTGATTTTTTAAGATTAATGTTAAAAGGGATCCTGTCAGGATGATTTGTTGTAAGTTTTCCTGAAACTATTATCTGGATGCCTTGAAATTTTTTAGAGATACCTGAGATGAACTTATTGAAATTAAAGTTTTGACCTGCAGTTGTAATGTGTGTGTACAGGTAATCAGGCTTTTTTAATTTAACAATAAACTCAACATCAATCATGGGTATACTTGCCCCAAGGTAAACCACAGATAAGCCTTGTTTTTTTAATAAAAAAGCTACAAATAAAAGAGTAAGCTCATGATATTCCCCTTCTGGCAGAAAAAGACAGACCTGTTTATCAGACTTTACATCAGGTTTTACAGTTTCTATACCCACAAGAATTTTCTGGCGGATTATATTACTTACCAAATGCTCTTGTGCAGGGTTGATGTTATCAGTTAACCACAAAATGCCAATTCTTTCCAGAAAAGGGAAAATGATTTGAAGAATCGCCTTTTCAATACCAAATGAATTTATGTATTTATCCAATATGTTTTCAAACCTGGTCATATCTACATCAATCATTTTTTGGATAAGTTCGTTTACTACTTTTTCCTGCTTTGCATCAGCAGATGAGAGGGAGATTACTTTTTCATTTATTATTTCCCCGTTCATTTTATTTATATGAGAAATTTTAAAACCATTTTTATTAAGCAGTGAAATGTTCAAAATCATCTTCAGCTCCTCATCTGAATAAAACCTGATATTAGTATCAGTTCTGCGTGGCTTTAAAAAATTATAGCGCTGCTCCCATATACGTATCGTATGGGGCTTTATACCTGTAAGATTTGCAATATCCTTTATTGTGAATGGCATGAAAAAACTATAGGGAAATATATGTATAACAGCGTTAAGGCACTTTTGTTTGCAGGAAGATTTTTTTATACCATATTTCCATCGAAAGAATTGTCCATAAAATTTTAGCTCTTTTTTCGCCGGATATCTTTATTTTATCTGCAAGTAGTTTTTCTACAAACTCTTTCTTCAAAAAATGCTTATACAGCACATTAGATGACAAAATATGATCAAATACTATGTCTCTTAATTCTCCTTCTATCCAGCTTTTTAACGGCACTTCAAAACCACGTTTTGGTTGATTTATCAAATTGGCTGGTAAGTACTTTTTTGCTAATTGCCGTAACAAAACCTTAGTGGTACTTCCATTGATTTTAAATTTATCTTTCATGCAAGGTGCATATTCCATTAACTCTTTAGACAAAAAAGGACTACGTCCCTCTAAGGAATTTGCCATGGTGGCAATATCCATTTTAACCAGTAAATCGCTGAAAAGATTTGTATCAAAATCAAGGTTCATAATTTTTTTTAATCCTGATAAAGGGCTTGAAGCAATCATGTCAAAGTCAATTTTAATTTGCTCCAGATAGTCAAATCCAGGGTCTAAAATATACTTTTCATTATCCTCAATAATATCTACGCCCGCCGACAAATAAATTTCCAGATGGGATTTTGATGCCATTGAAATAAGCCGGTATAAATAATCATACTTTGATCTTTTGTTCTCAGAGGCAGGTAATATATTTTTTAAGAATGTGGCAGCAGTTTTTAGCCCGGCATTCTTTTTAAAAAAATCGTATTTAGCAAAAGGGACATATCGGCGGTATCCGCCAAACAGTTCATCTGCGCCATCTCCATTAAGAATAACAGTTACATTTTTTTTTGCTTCTTTACATATATAGTAACTTGGAATTGCAGAGCTGTCGAAAAATGGTTCTCCATAATTCGAAATAATATTTTCAAGATCATTTTTAAGATTAGCAAATGATATTTGTATTTCGTGGTGGCTTGTATGATATTTTTCAGCTACCAGTTTTGCGAGTGGTGCTTCATTATATTCTCCCGAAAATGAGACGGTGAACGTTTTCAAATTACTGGTATATTCAGTTGCAATTGCTGTAATAAGCCCACTGTCTATACCCCCGCTCAAAAAACTGGCAACTTCAAGATCAGAGGATTCAAGTCTTCTTTTTATTGCCGTGTGCAAAAAAATATTTGTCTTTTGTATGCTCTCCTCTAATGAATCTCCTGAATCTTTTAAATAGAATTCATGAATATTCCACCATCGGGTTTTAGATATTGCAAGTGATGAGCAGTCAACAGTTAAAAAGGTTCCCGAGGCTAATTCATTTACATTCTTATATGGTGTTTGTTCACGATAAAATGAACCAAGCCTGAGGTAATGATAAAAATTTGATTCCTCCATTTGCAAGGGCATCAGGGCTTTAAGGCAATTCAATTCACTTGCAAAAAGAAATTTTCCCTCACTTTTATAATAATACAAAGGCTTTTTACCAGCACGATCTCTGGCGGCGAATAATATGTTTTTAACTTTATCATGTATTACAAAAACAAACATCCCATCTAATAAGTTCAACATGCCGGAACCAAATTTTTCATATAATAGCAGTAAGGTTTCTGTATCGGAATTTGTATGTCCTTTAATATTATATTGTTTGCGAATTTCCTGGTGGTTATAAATTTCACCATTAAATATTATTGTATACTTTTCACCTATATGCATAGGTTGTTTGCCGCATGTTATATCTAAAATAGCCAGTCGTAAATGATATAGTTCAACATTGCCGGAGGTATATTCTCCCTGTTCATCGGGACCCCGATGAAGCATATTTTTTTTTACTATTTCACAATCAAAAGTATTATTAACAGAGCCTGCTAAGCCGCACATTTTTTTAAGGTTTATTCCTGCAAAATAATTGCATATAATAATAAGCAAACTTTAATAGTGTATAAAAAATATTTTAAAAAATCTTGTAATTAAGAGCCTGCGCTACGCAGAACGATGGTAGCTAAATATAGAAGAGATTAGATTTCATAGACCTTTGTATTGAACTTCAGTTATTTAGTTATCCTGTATTTCCGGAATCATATTTTAAACTAAAAAATAAATTATACAATGGAAACAGAGGTTGATGGCTGGCAATGCTTATTAGCGAGATTAAGGTATAATTTCAGGATATCTTTCTCATTAAATTTTTCAATGGCTAATTTTCTGCTATTATTTCTAAATTTTTCAAATTTTTCCTCTGGCAATAATATCATATTTTCCAAAGCATTATATAGCAATTCCGTATTTTTTACAGGAACTTTGAAACCATTCCAATTATCTATAACGGTTTCTTTACAACCTACACTATCTGTTGTTATAATTGGCTTTGCCATAGCAAGGCCCTCGATCAAAACCCTGGGTACACCTTCCCTGTAATATGATGGTAAAACTGCTACATCACACTCACATAATATTTCCCTGATATCCGATACTGCATCCAGGAATTTAATTATTCCTGATTCCTGCCACAATTTTATTATCCCGGCAGTAACACCAATTTTTGGATCTTCCTGAAGATAGCCAACAATATAAAAAGTAACTAAAGGATATTTTTTTTTTATTTTTTTTGCTGCTTCATAATATTCTTTCAAGCCTTTTGTCCATAACAAGCGGGCGGTTAACGCAAATTTTAAACTTTCTCCATTTTTTTTAGAGTATGAATTTTTGCAAATTACCGGGCTGAATAGCTCACAATCAATGCCTGAACCATTTACTAGTACCGTTTTATTTTTTGCCACAAGTTTTTTGGATAAAAAGAGATTAAGATCGTCAGCATTTTGAAAAATAACGGCTTTTGATTGTTTACAAGCCAGTTTAAATATAACAGAAACTGTCTTAAATAATAACGGATTTTCATAAACCTGCCCTAAGCCATTTATAGTTATAACTGAAGGAATTTTTAGACTGGTGGCGGCAAATGTTCCGTAAATATTAGGCTTTATAGTGTAGTGAAATATAAAGTCTGGTTTTATTTCCTTGTAAAGTTTTTTATATTCATAATATACCCTGAACTGTTCAAAAAGAGATTGACCACGTGAGTTAAGAGCATGGAGTTCATGAATTTTATATTCTTCATGGATCAATATATCAAAGTACTTATCCCTTGCTGTAATAATTTCCACATCATATCCTGAATCTTCCAAAATTCGGATCAGGCTTTTTCGAACCTTCATAATGTGCATGCTCAGATTAGCAACAATTAAAACTTTCTTTTTCATAATAAAATACAAATCCTCAATTTCGACTTACTGTTACTAATTAATCTAACGTAAAAAGCTATTATAAACAACGTATTGAAAAGATATGAAGATCATTCCGAAAGTACATATTTGTATAAAAGAAATAAAAATACAATGTTATTTGGTGAGAGATAGATGAATAATAAATATTTTATTCCGGCGGATTGGAACAAACCTAATCAGTACAATACAAATAACTAACTTGCCTGATAGCCACTGATTTAAAATTACACATTGATTCCTCCTATTATAGCATACTATGATTATTTACTGTTGCTGCCATATATTGTAATTTTTTTTCTGCTGGCACGGAAATTTGCGAAAAAACATGCTGAAACTCCAAATGAAGTTTACTGGCTTTTAATAAACTGGTGGATTAAAATGGTAGCTGGTATTCTTTATGCCTGGATAATAGTGTATTATTATAAGTATGGTGATCCCTTTGGATATAAAGAACGCTCAGATGCCCTGTTAGATAGTATTTTTAAAAATTGGGAAAATATAAGATACATTTTTCTGCCTGTAGAATCCTTTGTAGATTATCTATCCAATCTGGGCTATTCCAATCTGGGCTATTACAGCGATCTGGGCTATTACAGCGAATCCAATTTTATGGTATCCCGGGTAAGTTGTATCGCTGCGTTTTTAACCTTCAACAGGTTTTTAATAATAAGTTTGGTATTTAGTAACCTGTCTTATTACGGTTTTGTAATAATTTATTCAGCCTTAAAAAAAATTATTACCGGGCACAATAAGGCATTGGCAATTGGCTGTTTATTTATTCCTTCATGCGTATTCTGGAGCAGCGGGTTGGCCAAAGAGGCAATATGTATGATCTCTTTAGGAATTATTTTTAGCTCTTCGGTTGAATTGTTTTTTCAAAATAAAATTGGGTTTAAAATTATTCTGAAATTAATATTCTTCAGCTCTA